>JAJAYU010000253.1 GCA_026786125.1 Chamaesiphon sp. | reverse complement strand
GGATTGAATTAAGGATTGGAGATCGCTGAGGTTATCCCGTTCTCGATTGAGCGCAACTTGGTCGATCGCTTGAGTGGCATTAATTTCTTCGCGCAGGGCATCCATTTCCCGCTTACCTTGTCTTAATAGGATCGATTGCGCTGGAGCCGAGTAGACAGTTTTCAATGCTGCCATCAGTTTTTGAAGTGATTGAATCCGCGATTGAATCGAGTCTAATTGAGCTAATTGTTTGGGATCGGTTCCGATCAATTTATTCAAGTTTGCTAAAGCAATGGGCAAACTTTTTTGAGCTGCTTTATCCGGTTCTAAAAAGTCTGGATCGCCGGAAATTAGGTATCCGCGCACCCCAGTTTCCGCATTCAGCATGACAATGAGTAGCTCTCTAGTATTGGCGATCTGTTCCTGTCTGAGTTCAATCTTCTCTTTGATCTCCAATCCTTCCGCCCGCGACCATAACCACGTTCCCAATGTTGCCAATAAACAGAGGGCGGGAATAGTCACAATCGCCGCCCCCCGATAAGAGAGGGACAGCCGCGACCAACAAGTTAATAATCGATAATTTGCAAACATCCTCTAAGTTTCGATCCAGGTAAAACAGAATTGGCACCCTTTAAGATATTCATTATTTAGCCAAATTTTGCCGCTTTCACCTGCGACGATCTTCATAATAACCCTTTGTCTGCAAAATTGGCATTAAGTTTACGCCCAATCGCGCAGCCTGCGGGTCTTGACAGGATTCATGAGACTCTGGCGATCTGGGGTCGGAAACTAGTTGGGGCTGGTGCCATGCGGAGCATTGGTGGTTGTAGGATCGATCGAGCTAACAGGCTGCGGTAGAGGTCGCTCAGTTGCGCCGCCACTCCCGTCCAACTAAAGTTATCCTGTACTCGTGCCACTGCTTGTTCTCGCACTTGCTGCGCCCATAGATCGTCGGTCAAAATCCGCTCGATCGCTTCGGCAAACCCAGCTTCGTCTTTGGCTGGTACGAGTAGCCCCGTTTCTTCGGGAACCACGGTAAATTTCAAACCGCCAACAGCAGAGGCGACGACAGGCGTACCGCAAGCCATTGCTTCGATGGCGACCAAACCAAAGGGTTCATAGTGGCTGGGAATCACGCAGACATCCGCCGCTGTATAGTATAGGGGTAGTCGATCGTGTCCCACCATGCCGACAAATTTGATCGAGGCTCCAATCCCTAGACTATTGACTATTCCTTCAATCCGCAGGCGTTCGGCTCCATCATCCGCTTGAGGATCGCTACCACCGATGATCAACAGGCGCAAATTCCCTGGATCGGCAGATCGCTCGACTAATTGAGCATAAGCGCGGACGAGGGTTTCGATCCCCTTGCGCGGGTCAAAGCGACCGACATATAGGACTATCTTCCCTTGAGAATTGATCCCCAATTGTTGTCTAGCTGCGGTTTTGGAAATTGGCTGGAAGTTATCGATATCCGTACCACAGGGAATAATTTCAATCCTGCCCCGTTGAGAGACTAGGTGCCTTAAGTCATCCATTTCCTGAGGACTGGTGGAGACGACGCAGTGGGATTGTTCGAGAATTTGCCTTTCTACCGCTAGTCTGGTTTGGGCGATCTCTGGAATATGATCGACTGTGCGGTACTTAATCGCCCCCAGAGAGTGGTAAGTGTGGAGTAATTGAATATTTTGGTGTTTTTGGAGTTCTAACCCCACCCAGCCGGACATCCAGTAGTTAGTATGGGCGAGTGGATAAATCACTCCCTCTTGCTGTTGAAATTTCTGGAATGCCGCGACAAATGCAGGCATATATTCAAATAATCGATCGCGAGGAATGTAAGTTTCTGGCCCTGCAACTAACCGAATCGTCCGACAATGGGGTGTATGCTCGACGATCGTCGCATCATCGGGATTGCTCTTGCGGGTGAACATATCCACTTGCCAACCGAGCTTGGCAAGGGCTTCACCGACCTGTCTGACGTAGACATTTTGACCGCCAGCAGCATCTTTACCAATCTGTGCCGCCGGATCGCCATGTTCGGAAATTAACGCGATTGGTTGGCGGCTAGGAATCTTGACTCGCGAAATGGGGAAAGGGTGAGGATAGGTTTGCATATCAGTTATCAACTATCAATTATTTTCCTAGGTCAAGGCTATTGCTAGGGTAAACGATCCGCTACCGCCAACAACTATCAACTAATTAAGCAGCTCTAGCCATCTGGAGATGTCCATTGCGGGAGAATTTCTCAGCCATCACTTGTCGATAGACAGCTTCATAACCATCCGTCATGCTATCTACCCCAAAATGACTTTCGACATACTTCCGACAAGCCCAGCGGGAGATCGAAGGAATTTGGCTGACAGCGGCGATACATTCGGCGACGGTGTGACAGATAAAGCCGTTGTCCCCGTGGGAGACTATTTCTGGTACAGCTCCCAAACCCATCGCAATTACAGGCGTACCCGCAGCCATCGATTCGATCGTTACCAAGCCAAAAGGTTCGCGCCAGGTAATCGGAAATAAGGTGGCGATCGCGTGTCCCATCAGGTTATTCTTCATATAGTGATCGGCTTCACCGAGAAATTGGATGAATTCGCCATCGATCAGGGGTTTAATTTCTCGATCAAAAAACTCTACATCCACCGGATCGACTTTCCCAGCCATCTTCAGCGGAATACCTGTAGCCTTGGCAATTTCGATCGCATGTTGGGGGCCTTTTTCTGGTGACATTCGCCCCAAGAATGCGAGATAGGCGGGTTGATCGGGGGTGGGGAAAAACTGATGACTATCGACATCGATACTGTTATATACTGTTGCGACACAGTTCAACCCCAGTCTCGGCTCCCGTTGAGCGTTAGAAATACTTACATAAGGTTGGGCTTTCGCATAGCCGTACATGTTTTGATTGTCAGGGGTGAAAATACCGTGGAGGGTATGTACTGTAGGTGTTTTAGTTAGTCTGGTATAAGGCAGTGCGGCACAGCCAATATGGGAATGAATCAGATCGAATTCTCCAGCTCGTTCGTAGACTTGGGCTAACTGAAGCATCTCGTAAATACTGCACTCTTTCACATCCGGATCTAACCGAAGTGCTTGAGGGTGGACTGCTGATAATTTTGCGCTGGTAATCGAGTCACCGGAAGCAAATAGAGTTACCTCATGTCCGCGTTTGACCAGTTCTTCAGTTAATAGACCGACGATTAATTCAATCCCACCATAAGCTGGAGGGGGAACGCGCTCCCATAACGGCGCAACCTGTGCAATTCGCATAATAGGACTCCTAACTTAGTTGTTGATGACTGACCTGAGATAACTATTTAAATCTAATTATCTAACCCCAGAATGGCTAAGTCTTCTATCTGAAGAGGTATTTTTGAGCGCGAAAACTACTTTTGGTTGATTTTATGCTGAGATGATTAGCAACTTAGCTAGGATTGATAAAGACGAATATACCTTGAAAAATATACATTTTGATAGACTCTGGTTAAGCTGATTATCTTTCGATCGACTGACGTAAATTTTGAGCTATTAGTCGAGAATGGAGATATTCAACTTACTCAAAACAACACAATATCATGAGAACAACTACCCACGCCTCCGAATTAACACCCCCAAACATCACACCTTCAGTAGGTACTACTATCAATGGGATCTTAATATTACTTCCCTTGTCTTTATTTTTACTAGGTCTTGTTACTGGTGTAATTAATCCTTAATTTCAATAACTATATAAAATATTAAGCTATAGCCCCGACTTATTAAAAAAGTTGGGGCTATACTTGTCAGCAATGATTATTCTGCAAATCACAGTTCTGTTGCTGTGTCAGGCGCAATTTCAATTCCCAAATTTGGAGCTAATACAACTTTTTTAAGCAAATCATCAAAGTGTTTGTTTTTTATACCCATATCTACGAGAGCAACTGTTAATTCGTGCTGGAAAGTGTCGATATCATTACTATAACCACACTGTTGGGCTGTCACTTCGATGCCTTGCTTGGCACTTGCTTGAGCACAATCAATTAGTTCTGTGCCATGTAGAGGAGTTGAGGATGCCATAAGATTTCAATAATTGATAATTTATAATTGATAATGTGGTTTGTAAGATGGGGATTTAGACCCATGCTCTCTGTTAACCTTTATTATTTATTTAGCTTGATAAACTACAACAGGTACCCGCTTATAGGCAGGTGTACCCGATCGCGGTTCGGTTCTCGCCTTGAAGATTACATTCACTTCTGGGTAAAACATTAACGCCGCACCTTCCCTGACTGAGCCATAGATTATTTCGACGTTTTCTAATTTACCTGCATCGCCTTGTACCGTCACCAGATCGTGTGCCGCTAAACCGATTTTTTCAGCGTCAATCCGGTTGATTAAAATACAGTTACGATGGGGCATTCCCCGATAATGGTCGCCAATTTTATAGACGACGGTATTGTGTTGGGAGTAACTACGTCCGGTCATTAGGGCGAGGACTAGACTATTGACAGATCGATCGATCCCAAATTCTTCAGCACCTGGTAAGTTCAGAATCGGTAACGGTGTCACGAACATTTTCGCTTTCCCCGATGGTGTTTTGAAGTGAGGTTCAGTGACAATCCGCCCTGAAATAATAAACTCTTCTTTTGTCTCGTCAATACTGGCAATTTTCTCGTAACCTGGAATAGTCGTTGCAATTAATTGTCGGACATAATAAGGGTCTTGCAACTTACGCCATTGAATCGGAGTTTCACCTAATAAATTATGTGCCAATCTGGTAATAAATTCGACTTCGCCAACCAGATCGGCACCTTTTAAATGGGTTTCGCCTTCATCATTGAGTCGCACGAAATTGTTGCCTGATTCCGTCGTCGTCTTATATGGATGCTCGAACCGATTCAACACGGGAATAATAATTGTGTTGATTTTTGTTAATCCATGAAAGTGTCCGATGTTGGGCTTAGTTGCTAGATAAATAATCGTATCGATATTTCCCAAGGCACGTTTTGCCTGGGCTGAATCGGGATTAGCCCCATAGATATTGCCCCCGACACAGAGCAAACTATCTACTTTCCCTGCGTCGGCTGCTTCGATCAGATCGCGGGTATGATAGCCCTTGGGAAGGGTCAGCGGTCGCCCTAGCAGCCGCTCCAAGGCTTGCTTAATCTCTGCTTTGAGCTTCACCGTCACGCCCATCGAACCAAAGCCTTGGACGTTGGAATGTCCCCGTACAGGCATCACTCCAGCACCCATTTTGCCAACATTACCGCTGACGAGAGCGGTGTTGGCGATACTATAGACGTTATCCACGCCATTAGTTTGTTGGGTAATCCCCATCGCCCAGCCGAATACTACCCGCTTGGATGTACCGATGATTGTAGCTGCGGTTTCGATTTCGGTGCGGGAGACTCCGCAAGTGGTGGTAATGGTTTCCCAGGAAGTTGTTTGTGCCTGTGCTAGTACTGCTTGCCAATCTTCTGTATGTGCTTCCAGGAAGGTTCGATCGACTCTACTCTGCCCGATCAGGGCTTTTTGGATCCCGACGAATAAGGCGACATCGCTACCAGGAATCGGTTGGAGATAAAGTGAGGCAATATCCGAGCCAGGTACTAGGGATTTGACGGGAAATGCGGGGGAGCCAAATTTCACCAACCCGATTTCCATCACGGGATTGATCACGATCACTTTGCCACCCTTGTCGCGGATCTTAATCAGCTCATTCATCAAGCGGGGATGATTGGAGGGCGAATTTGCCCCCGCTAAGACTACACAGTCCGCCTCCTTCAGGCTCTCCAGACTGACGATCGAGGTATTTGTCCCAAACATCTCATTGAGAGCGGTAGTCGAGGGCGCATGGCACAAATCCGAGCAGTCTGCCAGATTATTAGAACCAAGAGTACGCATCATTAGTTGCAGCAAAAACGCGGCTTCATTGGAGCCACGCCCGGAACTATAGGAGGCGATTCGCTCTGGATCTTTCTCAAATGCAGTAGTGGCGATCTGATAAATCTCATCCCAAGAAATCCGCTCGTAGTGGGAATTACCCGCCCGCAAAATCACTGGAAAACTCAATCTACCCAACTTGTCGGCTTCAAGAGAAGATAATTGTTGAAGTCTAGCGATCGGATTTGTATCAAAAAAATGTGTCGATATCCCTGGCTGAATTTCCGCAGAAATCGCCTCCACACTCTTCATACAACGTTGAAGCTTTTCACCCGTTTCGTCAGTAAATCCGCCCTTTTGTCCGCCTGTCCCCCAGGAGCAAGATAGACAAGCACTCTTATGGAGCAGGGTTTTCCACAGCTTCGATCCTTGGGGTGATAGTGTTTTCTCTGCCCAATATTCAATGACGTGCAATCCCCCACCAATTTCAGGGGTATCCTGATTGGTTTCTTGGTAGGGTGGCTTGTGCTGGGAGTTAGTTTCCATGCGATCGAATGATAGTTTCTTGCAATAACATTAACCTTGTGGGGGCAGGGATGAATCACCGCCCTCTAAAGTTCCGCGCTTTTTCAATCAGATTGGTATGTGTGGATCTCCAGCTAATAGCGATGATTGCCCAAATCTGGGACAAGCCGTTTCGCTTCATCTTTGATTTCCACTTTCATCGTGTTGCAAGCCTCAGTCAAAGTCTTCGGTTTGCTCACATCGCCTGGTTGACCTTGGATCATTTGCTGGGCTTCATCTTGGATGTCCGTTTTCATCTGGGAGCATTTCTCAGGTAAAATGTCCGACTTTTGAGTAGATTCAACCGCGTTCGACTGAGTATTTTCTGTCATGGAATTTAGGTTGTCCATAGCAATTTTTGTGCATCTAAGCACAAACTTAAACTATCTACATCTTAAGATGTTTGTTCGATCGAACCATCTATCAAATTGAATACTTTAACTTTATAGACCCAGTTAGGGCGATCGATTGATCGCCCTAACCACCAGAAATTAGGATTTGACTTGCTGTTTTTGGCTCACCATCCGCGCCGCTGCTGCCTTGACAGATGCCGTACCAGGAACGGGGCGCGTCCAGAACCGATGCTCTTTAATTGCATCGACAAAAGTAGTCGTAAAGGTCGCCATGTCCGCAGGATCGCGACTGACAATCACCCCTAACTGGCTACTCATTTTGCCATTAACGTTGCCGAAGTCGATCCCTTTGAGATCGGCTTGGCTCATCAGATCGACACCTTCACCAGTCGCCGCCATCGGTTTGAAGTGCTTGAAAGCTTCATGAATGAAACTCAAGGGGTCGCCGTGGGCGATCAGAGCCTCAATACTCTGCTCACCACCAGGTACATAGATCGCATCATAGAGCACCGATGCCGTAGTCAAGAAAGTCTTATCGACCTCGATCTTGCCACCCTCGGTATTGACGATCGATCCACCAAATAGCGACACGACTTCAGAGCTGATGTGTAGTGCGC
>JAJAYU010000252.1 GCA_026786125.1 Chamaesiphon sp. | reverse complement strand
TGGGAGACTGGGAGACTGGGGGACTGGGGGACTAGGAGACTGGGGGACTAGGAGACTGGGAGCTAAATAATTTTCACTATCCCCTATTCCCTATTCCCTATCCCCTCTTCCTAAACCTGAGCTTGTAACAGTGCATACACTGCTTCAGGATTTTTAACTACGGTTGAATCAGCAGGAGGTAAGAATTTGGGAGTCACTGCTGGAGTTGTATCGTTCAATTGGAAAAACTCTACTCGTTGGAGCAGATTTTGGGCGAGGCTAGCCATCGAACGAATCTGTTCGCGCGTGACTGTTGCTTGCTGTTCGGTGTTTTGGGCAATGATGCCGATGGACTGAATGGCTGTGAGGGTGTCACTAACGGCGCGAATGATCTCTTGGCTAGAAGTACTCACTTGTTCGCCGACAATCGCCACCTGGTCGGTTACTATTTGAATATTGGTAAAGGCTTGGCGGGACTTACCCATTTCATCAGTAAATTTTTTGACGAGTTGATTGATATCGGCGACATCTTGATTTAGACCAGAAGTTACCGTTTGAATCTGATTGGTGCGATGCTGAAGCGAAACTAGGCTAGTACTATTATCTTCAGATAGTTCAGTTACTCGATCGGCAATGGTTTCAAATTCATGGGCTAGACTCGCAAACTGAGCGGGATCTTGCTCTTTCAGTGCCCGTGTCGAGAGTAAGGAAGCATTCAATGCCAGTACTCGTGTTAATGCTGCTACCCGCTTTTGGTCTTTGGAGAACTGGGCTGCCAATGCTACGAATTCATTCAGCCGTTCTACCCGCCGCACAATTTGCTCTGTTCCCTGTTGAAGCTGGGCAATCCCCTCCGCCATCGCACCCATTTCTTGCTGTCCGTTGCCCACGGCTACTTTTGCCAACTGAACGGCATCGGTAGTTGCCAATGCTTGCAGGTGAGAATCAGCACTAAGCCGATTTACTTCAGCGATCGATAGTTCAATCTGTTGGATTGATCGAGTTTGATTCTGGGCTTGGTTCGCGGTTTCTACCGCTAACTGATCCAGTCCCTCGGCACTATCAACTACTCGATCGGCACTAGACACCACCACCCCAATAATCTGGTGTAGCGATTCAATTAGTCGATTGAGCGTATCCGAAATCAGTCCAGTCGATCGTTCGTTGACATCAGCTTGGACAGTCAGATTACCATCTTCGAGCAAACTGACGACATCGAGAATGTGACCGATATCTGTTTGGAGCGTATCACTTTCCGTTATGACTCGATCCTGTTGGACGATCCGCATTTCGGCTTCTTGTTTGAGTTCTTCGTTGAGTCCGATCAGATCGGCTTGGAATGCCTGGAGATTTCGCTGGGACTCCTCTCGATCGAGAATATAGCCTCTGACTCTGAGTACCACAAATGAGCCAGTCACGACTAATAGACCCAAACTCGATAGGGCTAGCAAAATTGCATTCCCCAATGCTTGACGATCGGCTCGAACTTCGCTGTCAGCAGCGGTTTTAATTTTAGCGATCGTGTTGGCTACTCCAGCGGCATAAATTTGCTTATTTTGTTGATATTCTGGACTAGACAGCACTAATGAAGCTGCTTTGATATCGGCCTGTTTCGCCAATTTAAATGCTGTCTCTTCCAGTGCCAGTAATTTTTTGTTAGCAGCATCAACTTCCTGAGCCGGACGGGCATCTTTCGTTAGTTCAGCTAGAGCACGATCGATACTAGGTGCATTATCGTTGTAGCGTTTTTCCCAAATCGCCTCACCAGTACTAGCAAACATCCGGGCTGACATGGTGAGCACTTCATCCAAATAGGTAAGTCTACTGCTGAGATCTTGTTGTCGATCCTGCTTGGCGATCGTTGCCTCCAATCGGTGAGAAGTCTGCCAGACACTCCAAGTTGAAGCCCCTGTCAAGCCCAGATTGAGACAAGTTGAAATAATAATGGTGCTGACTAGATGCCGTTGGAAGAAAGATCCAATCCGACCGGGCGATATGATAGTGGCTTGGTCTAACCGGGTGGTAATGGCAGTCGGCGACAGTGGCGATTGTTCGGGATTCATATATTCTACTTGTCATCAAAAAGATTAAGGGAAAGCGGGGTCAAGTGGCAAATTCTAGGGCAGCGGCGGTAGCTGTATTTACTGGCTCTACCTCCGGCAGTTTAAAGATCTGGATATTTTCCAACAGTTCTGTGGAGAGCGTGTTTAATCGATCTCCCAGATTTTGGGCATCTTGCGATTGATGTGAGATTTGTTGGCTGAGGGCGGAAATCGATTCGATCGCCGCAGTGGTGGAGTCTGTAGCACTAACGATTTTTTCACTTGCTGCTGTGACCAGATTTCCCGACTGCACCACTCGGGCGGTAACTTCTTGCACCGTTTGGAAGACATCACTGGCTTGTTTGACTCCTTGGGTAAAGGTACTGACCAAGCCGCCTAATTGTTGGACATCGATATCTACAGAAGATACTACCTTATGAATTTGGGAGCTACGTTGTTCCAGACTAGTCAAGCCTTCATTGGTCTGTTGGGCGAGTTGACTGACTTGGGTAGCCACCAGTTCAAACTCCCGCGCTACGGCAGCAAACTGTTTGGGGTCACGCTGTTCGGCAGCTCTAGCGGCTACGAGGGAGGCGTTGAGTGCCAGAATTTGGGTCTGGGTCACGATTTCGCCTTGATCTTGAACGAAGCGATCGGCTAGTCCCACAAATTCACCCAGAGTTTTAATCTCTTGGACGATCCGATCGCTACCCGCTTGCAAGACATCGATTTCGCGATCGAGGGTCATAATTGTCCCCTGACCCTGAGTTACTGAAGATTGCAACGCCGTCAGGGATTGATTGGTGACTACCAACTGGTGCATGGTATTTTGGGCAGATTCGCGGACGTTGGTAGTCAGCAACAACATTTGATTGACTTTTTCAGCCTGTTTACTGGTATTTTGAGCGACTGTCGCAGCCATCTGTTTTTGGGTTTTACTATTGGCATCTACCCGCCGCGCAGCAGCAGAAACTTGGCGCAGAGTTCGTCCCAACTCTTCGGTCAGTCGGTTGAGCGTATCGCTGACTAGACCTGTGGCTCGATCGTTCACCTCTGCCTGAATCGTCAGATTGCCAGACTCGATCTCACTTACTACATCCAATAATGCACCGATATCTTGCTGGAGTTGCTCGTTTTCTTGTCGGGTTAATTGTTCCTGTGCCTGCCGCTGTTTTGCTTCATTCTCCAAGCTGATATTTGCGGTCAAGAGATGCTGTTGAGAGCCTTGGAGTGCGGCTTGAGCCAATTGGCGATCGCGGATATAGCCCCTCACGGCGATGACGATCCCAGTCCCAGTTACTGCCAATAATCCCAAACTGGCTAGTGCCAGCGCGATCGACCAATCTAGTGCCACTTGTTGGGCTTGAGTGCGATTGTTCGTTTCAGTTTTAATACTGGCAATTACAGTTTGAACACCTTGGCTATAAATCTGCTTTTGCTGACTATATTTTTCGCTTTGAAGCAAAGCAGCAGCCTCAACCAATTTTTGCGCTTTGGCTAATTTGAATGCCTGGTCTTCCAAGGCAATTAGTTGTTTGTTAGAGTCATCAATTTGATGGTAAGCACCTCGCACAGATATGGGGATATCTTTGAACAATTTTGCTGTAACTTTGTCGAGTTCGGGAACATAATCGTTGTATCTCTTTTCCCACTTAGGCTGTCCGCTACTTGCCAGCATATTCGCTGACATCGTTAAGACTTCATCTAGATAAATTACCTTACTGCTGAGATCTTGGAGGTTTCCCTGCCGCTCTACAGTTACCCTCAGACTTTGAGCAGTATTCCAGACATTCCAAGTTGAAGCTCCAATCAATCCCAAATTTAGACCGACTGACGCAACGATCGTGGGAACTAGGTTCGCTCGAATAAACTGTTGAAATTTTTGGGTCTGAGTAGATGAATCTATACTAGACATAACTAAAAGGTAAATTTACTAAATAAAAATCTAAATATCGACAATCCAGGCATTTTAAGCTGGGTAAGATCGGAATTTAATGGGAGCATCCACTTTTCACTAATTATCGACCGCCCAATATTTTGGTTGCCACAGACTAGCGGGCACTAAATAACTATGCATCATGACCATCGATCCATCTCGGAGATCGGTAAATAAGTCGGTGGGTAATTCCTCACGCTGGTTGGTACCGATCGCGCGATCGACGATGATGCTGACATTCTCCAATCGCCCAGCAGCTTGATTGAGCCGCACTACCATTGCTCGTTCTGGCAAAGAAAATGCTAATTCGAGGAGGCGGGCAGCAGCAATCAGCGGCGTGACTCGACCGTTGTGAGTGGCAATTCCGATTAGTAAAGGATCGTAGAATGGTAAATCGAGGATTTGCGATCGATCGACCCGCCAAATTTCAGCTACCCAAGTTGCTGGAAATACCAGGGTTAGCTCTGCAACCTGAGTTGAGATGAACCGATTCTCTAGCAGCGAAGCTACATCAACGGTTGGCGATATTCGATCGAGATCGGCTGAGATTAGATCCGGGATCATGACAGGGAGTAGGGATAGAGTGCTAGGGGTAAAAGGGAGATTTACAGATCGATCTCTAGGCGGGAATTTTGGCGAGCACTCGTTCGATACTTTCGCGACTGACTGGTTTGGTGAGATAGTCATTTGCCCCAGCCCGCCGCACGCCATAATCGATCTCTAGGGGTGTTTTCTTGCTAGAGCAGAACACCACATACTGGTTGGCAGTACTGGGGTTAAGCCGTACCGTCCGCAAAAACTTATAGCCATCTTGTTCTGGCATCACCACATCTAGAAATACCAAATTGTATTTGCCAATTTCGATAATACTCAAGGCATCGGTGGCACTTTCGCATCGATCGACATCATGTCCGAGTATTTCCAACATCGAAGCTAAAGCATGTCTGTCTACTGAGCTATCGTCAATGATTAAAAATCGCATAATTTTTACCTGATATGATTTAATTTTCGATCGTGGATGCAGTTAGTAGTCGGGGAATTAACTCTTCAAGCTGAACTTGAAAATCACTAATTGCCCCAGATGTCAGTGGTTTATTCAAAAACTCGCACCCACTCCACTGCGCCCGCCATTTATTAGAAAGTTTCTGTTCCCCAGTTAAAATTGCGAGTGCAATTCCGTGGAGATCTGGATGTTGCCGGATCTGCTTGACTAGCTCGAATCCAGAAATTTCGGGCATATTAATATCGATAAAAATCACCGCTGGCTTGAGTGATAAAATTACACTTAGCGCAATTTTGGCATCTTGACAAATCGTCACCGAGTAACCCAAAGCTGATACCCAGTGACGAAATTGAGCTAAGAGCACTGGTGAGTCATCGATGACCATCACACTCAAAGGCGGATGCTTTTGGGGTGGCTTAAATTTGACTAAGCCGATTCTGGCTAATTTGGCAAACATCTTCGCGACTTCCAGGTTGTCCTTAGCCATCTCCTCGGAGATTGTGTTCAGCGATTGCCCAGATTGGACGATT
>JAJAYU010000251.1 GCA_026786125.1 Chamaesiphon sp. | reverse complement strand
GATGGCGTTTAGTACGCTGATTACCTTTGCGGCAATTTGGAGCGAGTTGGCGAATGGGATTGGAAGAGCGACGGGGATTAATAGTACCCATCGAGAGGCGATCGCCAAAGCTTGTTTTCAAGTAACATTGCAAATCCTCCGCACCGCCGCCCAACGTCCGAATTTCCCACTCTATGGGGGGATTTTCGCCGCATTCTCTGGAGAAACTCTGCGTGATACCCTCTCTTATTTCGATCTCCCGCTCAAGCAAGTTGCGGGTACTCAGGAGAAAGGGCGATTATTAACTATTTTAGGTTATTCACAGCAAACATTAGGTCAGATTGATCGAGCCATCGCCCTCCACCAAGAAGCCTTGGAAATCGCTAATCGAGCCGGAGATCGTCCCTGCGAAATAGCTAATCTCAATCATCTGAGTCGAATTTCGATCGGTCAAAAAGATTATGCTCAAGCAGTTAGCTATAGTCAACGCGCCCTGATTTTAGCCAGACAAGCAGGCGATAAATTGGGAGAAGCTAATGCCCTCACCAATCTAGGCTACTCCGAAGTGTTGACGGCACACTCAAACGATCTGATGGACGAGGAAATCTACGAGCAGAATATCACCTATCTCGATCGAGGTTTAAAACTAGCCGAAACTCTTGAAGACAAACAAAGCCTAGCCCTCAGCTATCATAGCCTCGGACTCGCCTACCTCACGATCCAGCAACCTGAAAAAGCGATCGAATATCTCCAACAAGGCACCAAAGCCGCCCAAGCTGTGGGTGATTTGTATCTTCAGGGACTCAATCTCACCTATCTCGCCGAAGCAAATCACAGCCTTCAGAAAAATGGTACCGCCGTCTTTTATAGTTGTCTGGCAATGTATCAGCTCCACCAAATCGGCGCGAAGGAATGGCGACAGAGTGCGAGTTTAGCTGTTGTTTTACAGGGGCAATTAGGACAAGCAGAATTTAATCAATTATTAGTTAAGTATCGCCCTAATCTATTACCTGCGATCGGTGTTGATGGTTATGATTATCTACCGCAATTACTAGCCCAGTATTTGGATAGCGGTAAAAATTAATGTGAGTTTCGCCTCCTAATAAACCTCATCATGACTGCCAATATCAATTAATACGAGTAGATCATCATCGGTTTCTTCATCTTTTTTAAAAGCAAAAATAATCCGACAATCATAATTAACAGTACAAGACCATAATCCATCCAATTGTCCTGTTAATTTATGAGATTTCAGCGATAGAGCAAAAGGATCTTTACCTAACAAAGCAATCACTGTTAATATCTTGTCTTGTAGTTGCGGATTTTTCTTGATTAATTTTTTAAAACTTTTCTTAAAGCCCGTTTCTGTTGCTAGAATCATTCCTCGTCATCCTCTAGCAGATACGACTTCAAATCCTCAAAATTACCCCGTTTAGCCGTACCCTCATCTACCGCCTTAATAGCTATTTGAGCATTAGCAAAAATCTCCGTGCGTCGCTGTTCGACTCGTCGTTTGCGAATTAGCTCGAATAGTTCATCTTGATCTTCAGTCGATAATTTTTCAATTGAATCTACCATTTCTTGAAAGGTCATCTTCTTATTACCTCATTATTTTTCTCGATTTGTTCTACAGAAGTAGGGTTGGTAAAGGCACTCAGGAAATATTGTCCACAGCGATAACTTCGGATCGAGACTCAATCTTGATGCTAATATTTGATGACCCATAACACTCGATCATAATGTTTGAATCGATAATTACTTTTAACTCGATCAATACATCTGTTGATTCAAATATTAACTCATCTCAGCCAGTAAAATGCGACGGAATTCATTTGTGATCAGCGAATTCCTGCCCACAACGCCTATAAAAATTGAGGGTAGGGGCAATTCATAGATTGCCCCTACCCTCAATTTTCAGACTTGATTAAGCTTAAACCTTTGCTGTTGAACGTTGCTTGCGCCGACCGATGGGGGCGGGAGTAGCACCATTATTACCAGCACCAGCACCAACTAGCTCCTTATCACCATTACTGGTAATACTGGCTTTGCGCGGTGTAGAACCATCCTCTGGAGTCTGCATCATCAATACCAATAGTGGCTTACTTTGCAACTCGCGGCGAACCAGGCGTTGGAGTGCAGATTCTAATTCGATTTGTAGTCCAGCCCAGTCGATTTCACTCTGACCCGACTCAAACTTGCGGGAGAACCTGTCCCAACGATCGATCAAGCAATTTTCGATTGTTTTTTGAATCAAGGCTGAAATCAATGATTGCTCTACAGCAGTCACGACACCTCGGAGATTGACCTGAGGTTTGACCATCATCTTACCATCTAGACCGATCGCCAGAGCCACTGTGACGACACCATCGCCAGCAAGTTGTTTACGCTCTTCCATCACCTGCGCTTGATCGTGGACGATACCCGCGTTATCAACTAGTTGAATACCTGAAGGTACTTTACCAGCTTTACAGATACTATTTTCAGTTAGTTCGACGATATCACCGTTATCGATGATCACCATATTCTCTGCTGGAATACCCGTGCTTTGAGCAGTTTGGGAATGCTTGATCAACATCCGGTGCTCACCGTGAACTGGGATAAAGTATTTAGGACGAGTCAGACTGAGCATTAGCTTCTGATCTTCCTGACAACCATGTCCAGAAACGTGAATGCCTTTATCACGTCCATAGATGACGTTTGCACCCTGCATCATCAATTTGTCAATGGTGTTGACTACGGCGATGGTGTTGCCTGGAATTGGGTTCGCTGAGAACAGAATTGTATCACCCTTGCGGATCTTGACTTGGCGATGTTGACCATTAGCGATTCGGGTCATTGCCGCCAGAGTTTCACCCTGAGATCCGGTAGTTAATACCAGGACTTGATTATCGGGGAGGTGGTTAGCAGATTGGAGCGGCTCAAACACGTTATCAGGACAGTTGATATAGCCCAGGTTGCGAGCGTGAGCGATCACGTTGAGCATCGATCGACCAACTACGCAGACTTTCCGATTGTACTTCATGGCAATCTCGATCGTCATGTTGATCCGGTGTACGGAGGAGGAGAAGGTTGTGACCATTACCCGTCCTTTGGCAGTACTGATAAACCGTTCGAGGTTGGGGAATACCGAACGCTCTGATGGTGTAAATCCAGGTATTTCGGAGTTGGTGGAGTCACTGATCAGACACAACACACCTTTTTCGCCATGCTCGGCTAATTTAGCATAGTCATAAGCCTCGCCATCAACTGGGGTATGGTCGAATTTGAAGTCTCCGGTGTGGATAACCACGCCGACGGGAGTATGCAACGCGACGGTGAAACTATCGGCGATCGAGTGGGTATTTCTGATAAACTCGACGAAGAATGATTCGCCAATTCTGACGATATCACGGGGTGCTACTGTCTTGATTTTAGTCCGGTCAGCTACGCCAGCTTCTTCTAATTTACCTTGTAACAACGCCATCGCTAACCGAGGGCCATAAATAATCGGGATGTCAAATTGCTTGAGGTGATAAGGGATGCCACCGATATGATCTTCATGTCCGTGGGTGACGATCATCCCTTTGATTTTGTGTTGATTTTCGCGCAGATAAGTCATATCTGGCAAGACGATATTGATACCGTGCATTCCATCAGTAGGGAAAGCTAAACCAGCATCTAATAATAAGATCTCATCGTTGATTTCAAAGACGCAGGTATTTTTACCAATCTCGTGCAAACCACCCAATGGGATGATTTTCAGAGTAGGTTCGTTAGGATTTTTTTTAACTGCTGGGGCTACGGATGATTTGATGATTGGACGCATTTAGATAACTAGAGATAGATTGGGTAAATTTGTGGACAAAGCTGTTTAATTTGATCGATTAAATAATCACAGCAGATTGATTCAGTTAGCTGTCTTCGCGATTATTTAAGACCAAATATTTTAAAAGTTATTGTAGCTAGTACATCTCTCAAAGTTGCTATGCAACTGGATGAGCAAGTCAGTCGCAATAGCTGGAAAGCTACTGCCTCAGGTAATAAGAGCTAATATGGTTCACTGAAACTATGCGCTAGAAATTTGCACTGGCTACTATTAAACTAACTGAATATTTATGTTTAAAGGTTGGAACTCAATCTGGAAGTGCTAAGCCTGGTCTATGACCGATTTCTTGAACCTAGCTACTTTAGAGTTTTGTCGGCCTTAATCCGATGATGTCTGTACAGTTTTACTGTTGACTCGCCAAGTTTTAACTTAATGGCTGCTGAGTTTATTTATTCTTTTTCCTCGCTATCTTAGTTTATCATAATATCGGCGATCGGTCAATGAACTCAGTTGGGATTTGGGAGCTAGGAATTAATTTTGTTGCACAAAACAGAACTATAAATTAATTCAGGAATACCTCTAGATTAGTCCCTGCTGCTGAAGTAGTTGCTGAAGCTGAGGTAATGACTCTGGCGGCAACTCACACATCGGCAATCGTAATCCGCCAACTTTCCAGCCTTGGAGCTTTAGAGCTGCTTTAATCGGCATGGGATTGGGGGCGAAGAATAGACCTTTGAACAGTGGCAGCATTTTGATGTGGAGTTGAGTCGCCAGTTGATTTTGCCCAGACTCAAATGCGGCAATCATCTGCTGAATCTCATTCCCGACGAGATGGCTGGCAACACTGACTACGCCGCTCCCACCAATTGCCAGCATGGGTAGGGTCAATGAATCGTCACCTGCATAAATCTTGAATTCTGGTGGGGTCAGGCTGCGAATTTGACTCGCTATATCTATGTTACCCGTAGATTCCTTGATTGCAACAATTCCAGATACTTGAGCTAGTTTAGCAATTGTCTCTGGTTCTAATGCTTGTCCGGTGCGCCCAGGAATATTGTAAAGCATCATTGGCAAGTCGCAAGCTTTGGCGATCGCCTCAAAATGTCCATAGATGCCAAGTTGGGGCGGTTTGTTGTAGTAGGGAACTACCTGTAAACTTGCATCTACTCCTAGTTTAGCAGCTTTTTGGGTGGCTTCGATCGCTTCACTGGTAGAATTCGATCCAGTTCCCGCAATTACTTTGGCTTTCCCTGCGACAGCTTTTTGAACGACTTGAAACAGTTGATATTCTTCATCCCAACTCAATGTCGGCGACTCCCCCGTCGTGCCACAGACAACAATTCCATCCGAACCATTATCGGCTAGATGCGCCGCCAATTTCTCTGCTTCGGCATAGTGGACATTCCCATCGGTATCGAAGGGTGTAACCATTGCCGTGATGACTCGTCCGAAATCAATTGTCATGGGGGAAGGGGATAGGGAGTAGGGAGTAGGGAATAGGGATAAGGGAATTAAACTAAAAATCTAATTCAAACCCGCATTCCTGTAGCAATGATGTTTGACTAGGCGTTAGATTTAGAGGAGATGAGGGAGAATATTTACTTTGCCCTATGCCCTATCCCCTATTCCCTTTTACTTCCGTTTAAGCCAATTCTGCTCAATCAACAACTCAGCAATCTGCACCGCATTCAGCGCGGCACCCTTGCGGATTTGATCGCCGCAGAGCCAGAGTTCCAAGCCGTTCGCATGAGAAATATCCTGACGAATTCGCCCGACTAATACCTCATCTTTACCCGAAGCATCGATCGGCATCGGAAAATAGTTATTCTCCCAGTCTTCCACCAATTTTACACCAGGAGCAGTGGCTAAGATCGATCGAGCCGTATCTGGCTCGAATGGTTTGGCAAATTCGAGGTTGATTGCTTCTGAATGGGCGCGGAGTACGGGAACGCGAATACAGGTAGCCGTAACTCGGAGATCTGGCGTACCGAAAATCTTCCGAGTTTCGTTAACCATTTTCATCTCTTCTTCACAATACCCGTGTTCGTCGATCGGGGTATTGTGAGGAAATAAATTGAAAGCTAGAGGATATGGGAAAATATCTGGCTTGGGAGCTTTCCCATCGAGAATATCCCGACTTTGAGTTTCTACTTCCGCCATCGCCCGCGCACCTGCACCACTAGCTGATTGATAAGTAGCTGCAACGATCCGTTGAATCGGTTGAATTTTGTGGAGCGGGTAAATCGCTACCGCCATCAGGATCGTCGTACAGTTGGGATTGGCGATAATTCCCTGGTGCTGCTGTGCGGCTTGGGGATTGACTTCAGGAATCACTAAGGGCACATCGGGCAACATCCGAAACGCACTAGAGTTGTCGATCATCACCGCCCCAGCAGCTACGATTTGAGCTGCTAAAGCTTTGGATGTCGAACCACCAGCCGATGCTAAGACGATATCGATGCCTTCAAAAGATTTCTCCCCGACAGTTTCTACCGTAATTTCCTCACCCCGAAACTTTAACTTCGTACCTGCGGACTTAGGCGACGCAAATAATTTAAGTTCAGCAATCGGGAAATTGCGACTGGCTAATAGTTCGATTAATTCTGTCCCAACAGCACCTGTTGCTCCTAAAATTGCCACCCGATATGAATCAGACAAGAAAGCTACCTCCACTGGTATTGATGAGTTACGAAGCGACCTAACGATTTTACTTTAGCTCGATGATCGATCGATCGAAAATCTCTACCGATTCAGAAGTCTAAAGATTTTAACCTAATCATTAATCCCAAATACTTACAATGCACTATCATCAAAAGAGGTGAATCGTGCCGATCGACTTTGCATCTTATTTTAATAATGATGCTGTGGCGACGTACCAATGCTATGGGCATGGTAATCTTGATAGTCTCACTGACTATAGGTTTAGCATATCATGAATTATGCGATCGCCTAGCCACTTATATATTGTCATTGACTGTTGTTAGATATACATATCATGAAAGTTACCCAGGAAAAACTCGAACAAAGCCGGATTGGTTTACAGATTGAAGTTGGCGGAGACCAAACGACTAAATATTACGAACAGGCAATCAAAAAACTGACTACCAGTGCCAATATTCCTGGGTTCCGCAAGGGGAAAATCCCTCGGCAAGTAATCTTACAACGGATGGGACAAGCGCAGATCAAAGCAATGGCACTCGAAGCTTTGCTCGAACCTGCGATTAATGATGCGATTAAACAGGAAGCAGTTCCCGCCATTGGCAACTACCAGATCTCGTCTAATTTTGATGATCTACTCGGCAGTTTTGTCCCAGGACAAACGTTGACTTTCAATGCCACTGTAGATGTACCACCATCAGTAACGTTGGGTACTTATACCGGATTGGCTGTCAAAGCGGAAGAACTTGTTTACGATGCTGCTCAAGTTGCCGATTTCATCGAACAACAACGGGATGAGAAAGCGACAATTATTCCAGTCGTGGGTAGAGCCGCCCAACTCGATGATATTGCCGTCGTTGACTACAACGGTAAATTAGCAGATGGTACCGAAATTAGTGGTGCTCAAGCTGATGATTTTGATATCGAACTCTCTGAAGGCAAATTCATCACCGATCTCGTCAATGGGATCGTCGGGATGAGCATCGGGGAAACTCGCAATGTTAATGTCACCTTTCCCGCAGATTACGCTCGCGAAGATTTAGCCGCTCAAGCTGCGATTTTCCATGTTGTCCTCAAAGATCTCAAAGCGAAGGAATTGCCTGCCCTAGACGACGATTTCGCCAAGGAAGCAAGCGATTTTGATACACTGGCTGAGTACCAAACATCGATCAAAACCCGTTTCCAAGAGCAAGCGCAGAAATCTACCGACCAGAATATCATTACGGCGATCGAAGCCGCATTGATTGACCTCGCGGAAGTAGATTTACCTGAAACAATGGTTGAACGGGAGACAATGAACATCCTCAACCAAATGGCTAATCAATTTAGTCAGTATGGAATGGATGTCAACAAACTCTTCACCCGTGAAACAATTCCTAAAATGAAGGAGAATTGTCGCGTCGATGCCGTAAATAATCTCAAGCAGCAACTGGCGATCGTCGAAATTGCTGAGAAACAAGGTATCGTTGTGACTGACGAAGCGATTGTTGCCAAGATGTCCGAAATCCTGCCTCAATTAGCTGGTCAGGATATCGACGAAAATCGTCTGCGGGCTTACATCACCGAAGATCTCCAAAAAGAGCAAACCCTGGCATGGCTCAAGGATAACGCCAAAGTAGAATTGGTACCAGCAGGTTCATTAAAACCAGCAGACGACGATGATGAGGATGAGGATGCAGGCGAAGCTGAAGCGATCGATATCTTAGCAGAAGCAGTGGCCGAATAGTGGATGGTGAATGGTGGATGGTGAATGGTGTGGTTTTCCTCATCTTAACTATCTACTATTCACTCCACACTTCTAGGCGTATTGATATAATTCAATTAGTTAGGTGAATCTTGCCTATCAAAATAATCTTGATTTTCTATTACAATATTCTCCATCATGATTGGATCTAATTCTCCTTACGGTTCGGTGACTAGTTACAGCCAGAGCGGAATCTACGCAGGTGCCAATGTGGTTCCGATGGTGGTAGAACAATCTGGAGTCGGCGAAAGATCGTTCGATGTCTACTCGCGATTATTGCGCGAACGAATTATTTTCTTGGGTACTGGTGTCGATGATAAAGTTGCCGATACATTAGTCGCCCAAATGCTATTTTTAGAAGCAGAAGATCCCGAAAAAGATATTCAGCTATATATCAATTCGCCAGGTGGATCGATTACAGCAGGGATGGCGATCTATGTTACGATGCAGCAAATCCGTCCTGATGTGGTAACGATTTGTTATGGTATAGCTGCGAGTATGGGCGCGTTTTTACTCGCTAGTGGTACCAAGGGTAAACGAATGTCCCTACCCAATTCCCGGATTATGATTCACCAACCCTCCGGTGGTGCTCAGGGACAAGCTGTAGACATCGAAATCCAGGCACGAGAAATCCTCTACCTCAAAAATCATCTCAATGGTTTATTGGCTGAGTATACGGGACAATCGATCGAGAAAATTGCTGAAGATACCGAACGCGACTTTTGGATGTCACCAGCAGAAACTCAAGCATACGGCTTAATCGATCGGGTGATCGATCGGATCTAGTCCAGTTTGCAGTTATCGGTGAAAATTAACCTTCACTTGGTGAGCGACCAAACACTATGCCATAACTGCAAATCAACTATCGTCAAATAACCACTAATACTCTACATTGCTTCACGAGGCACCCTCGCTAATATGGCACCTACCAAAAACTATGACTCCCATCTTAAATGTTCCTTTTGTGGCAAGTCCCAAGAACAAGTTCGCAAGTTAATTGCTGGGCCAGGAGTCTACATTTGCGATGAATGTGTCGAACTATGTAACGAGATCCTCGATGAAGAATTACTAGATCCCAATGGTCCCGCTGGTCATCCGCCCACCAAGTCTGACCCCCAACGGAAACGTCGCGAAGCTGTGCCGATGAATCTCAGCCAGATGCCCAAACCACGGGAATTAAAGAAATTTTTGGACGATCGAGTCATCGGTCAAGATGAAGCCAAGAAAGTCTTATCTGTATCAGTCTACAACCATTACAAACGCTTGAGCTATGCCCAAGCGAAGGGCACTACTGCCGAATCCGCCGAGCCGCCCACCGGAGTAAACGGAGTCCACAAAGCCAACGCCACCGATGAGGGGGTCGAACTCCAAAAGTCCAACATCCTACTAATTGGGCCAACTGGTTGTGGTAAAACCATGCTCGCGCAAACCCTCGCCAAAGTCCTAGACGTGCCCTTTGCCGTTGCCGACGCTACCACCCTCACCGAAGCAGGTTACGTCGGTGAAGATGTCGAAAATATCCTGCTGCGACTGCTCCAAGTCGCCGACATGGATGTCGAAGAAGCTCAACGGGGAATCATCTACATCGATGAAATCGACAAAATTGCCCGCAAAAGTGAGAACCCATCCATCACCCGCGATGTTTCCGGTGAAGGTGTCCAGCAAGCACTCCTGAAGATGCTCGAAGGCACAATTGCCAGCGTCCCACCCCAAGGTGGCAGAAAGCACCCTTATCAGGACTGCATCCAAATTGATACTAGCAATATCATGTTCATCTGTGGTGGCGCATTTGTCGGGCTAGACAAAGTGATCGAACAGCGGATGGGCAAAAAGTCGATGGGCTTCATCCAGCAAGGTGAAACTATCAACCGCGAACAGCGCACAGCGGATATGATGAAGCACTTAGAGCCAGAAGATCTAGTCAAGTATGGATTGATACCTGAATTCATCGGCCGTGTCCCAGTGATCGCCACACTCAAATCATTGGACGAAAACGCTCTCGTCTCCATCCTGACCGAACCCCGCAGTGCTCTCGTCAAGCAGTACGAGCAACTATTACTGATGGATAACGTTGCCCTCGAATTTCATCCCGATGCAATTCGGGCTATCGCCAAAGAAGCTCACCGCCGCAAAACTGGAGCTAGAGCCTTGCGCGGCATCGTTGAGGAGCTAATGCTCGACGTGATGTACGAGCTGCCCTCCCGCAAGGATTTAACCCGCTGTACGATCACCCGCGAGATGGTCGAAAAACGATCGACTGCGGAGATCTTGATTCACCCAACTTCAGTGCCGAAGCCAGAATCAGCATAGTGGGGACTGGGAGACTGGGTGATAAATGGTGTTTTTAGTTCTGCGACTTAGTATTAGCGAAAATCTGAGGATCGACTAAGATATTTAGCTTAGTCGATTTGGCAGCTAGAGCTGAGTTTGATGGGAATAACTACGCCAGATGGCGATCGAGGTCGCGGTATCATACCAACCAATATGCTCCAAAGCCCGATTAATGTTTACTTTCACTTTGAAATCGGCTTGAGAAACAATTTACATCAAATGGCTGATGTTTCGATCTAGTGAATTAAGCTATATTGTATGTATAGATTCAAACCGCTAATTTAATTTCTTTAAGTATAGCAACACGAATTTTAATAATTCTTTTTTAGTAGTGCTGACCTAATTGTAAATTCACCATTACTAAGGGAAATCGGGGTTTAAGCTTTCACAGGCTGGTAATAATACTATTACCAGCCGTTTTTGTTTGGCTCCTAATAGGCTGTCCTAGTTGGGCGTGTTTGGTTGTCTTCTAAAGGGGCATCTGAGCCGACGTAAACGTCGTCTAATGGATGAAAGGAACTTTGGCTGGGCGTGTTGGGTTGTCTCCTGACGGAGAGGCTCCGCCAACATTCTTCAACCCAATCAACTACTCTTTTACAGAGTATCTGAGTTGGGCACGTTGG
>JAJAYU010000250.1 GCA_026786125.1 Chamaesiphon sp. | reverse complement strand
GATCCATTGACTCAATTGGTTGAATAGTTGACGATAGAGTGGGGTTGCGATCATGATTCCAGTGGCGATGTTTTTTACTAAAACAATTTTCCCACTGTGGAGATCCCTCCCTTTTCTTGTTTTTTATCACTATCTCCTCTCTGTAACCGTTTCAGGAGTTTTCTGCACCAATAAGCCGTTAGGCTAGCTTACCAAGAAGAATTATTATTACTCACCCCTCGTGATATGCGTACAATGTATGCATGACTTTGGAATATGATTCTCTAAAAGCACAAACAAATTTGCGAAAGCATGGTGTTTCATTTGCTGAAGCTGAATGTGTGCTTTTTGACCCTCTTGCCATTCATGATATTGATCCTGAATTCAATCGACGAGGAACGCTTCATCACAGTGGGAATAGGAAACTCAGGACTACTCTTGGTCATTGTTTACACAATGCGGGGGAACCCCGCCCATAGCGCATCGCTGTCTTGTCGTTTTTTTATTCTGGGGTTCCCCCAGAATAAAAACTCCCCTTCATGTCCTACCTTTGATGGTTAAGCTGCTCACTTCAGATCGGTAGTGCCTGTTTGTTAATCAAACTCGATCGATGATAATAAACTAATCATCCAGTCTTAGCCGTCGATGTTTTCTAGTTTCTTACCTGCCAGCATTCAACAATTAACAGAGCCAAGTTCGATCGATCTAGCTAGTCAAATTCAGCAAGTAGATATTACTACCTCATTAGTTGCTCAACCGATTTCCACTAGCTATGTTCGTCAAGGGACTGGTGGAGTACCAATCGTCTTTTTACATGGATTCGATAGTTCGCTGCTGGAATTTCGACGAATCATCCCAATTATTGCCGCTCAACAGCAAGTTTGGGCGATCGATCTATTAGGATTTGGATTTACCGAAAGATTGGCTGATTGTCCATTTAGTTCTGAGAGTATTTGCACACATCTTCAGGCATTTTGGCAGACGATGATTGACCAGCCGATCATTTTAGTTGGTGTGTCAATGGGTGGTGCCGCAGCGATCGAATTCACGCTCAATTATCCTCAAGCTGTTGATAAATTAGTCCTGATTGATAGTGCTGGATTTAGTCAACCACCTGCGATGGGTAAATTTTTGATTCAACCATTAGGTAATTTGGCAACAAAGTTTCTCTCCAGTCCAAATGTGCGTAAAGGTGTAAGTGAAAAAGCCTACTTCGATAAAGCATTCGTTACCGCAGATGCTCAATTGTGTGCCGCTCTACATCTAGAAATGCCCAGATGGAGCGAGACTTTAATTAATTTTACCCGCAGTGGTGGTTATGGGTATTTACTCGATCAACTGCCAGAGATTCAGCCAGAAACTTTGATTGTCTGGGGTAAACAGGATCGGATATTGGGAACTAAGCCAGCCCAACAATTTCAGCAAGGATTACCGAATGCTCAATTTCACTGGGTGGATAATTGTGGACATGTTCCGCATTTAGAACAGCCCAAAGTTACTGCACAATTAATTTTAGACTTTATCAACCGATCGAGTAAGTCGGCACCTGCATGAAATAATTGCGTTTAAATCGTTCTTCCTCGATCGCTGCAAAGAATTTTTGGACTACTTTTAAATCGTAAAGGTCTATTTCACTCAAGCTTTGTGACTGAACTGATCCAATGGTCAAGATATTAGTGTCAATATTCAATGATACCTGAAAACCAAACTCAGTTAAAATATCTAAACCCAATCGTAACGATCGATCTTGAATATTGAGCTTAGATTTTACTCGCCCTAATTCTACGCCTGTATTCGTAGTTGCTAAATATTTAGCAATGCCGATTAGCTGTTCAAGTATTTCTCGATTGGTAGCTAGATTTATCGATCGATAATCGAGAGCCAATTTGCTATCTGTCCGCAAAGCTTGTCGGCAGGAAAACTGTAACTCACCCCAATCACTGGGGCATTTTTTCACCCAGGTAATCGATGCTAGATTACTCAGGTTTGGATCGACTTCAGCTTGGCGAAAATCAAGAATTTGGAGAGGCTGCTGACGATTACTACTGAGACTAGATTGAGTATCGACGATCATGGGACGAACTTCCACCAACCGGACTTCAAATCTCTTGTCATAGGAGTTAAAATCTAATTCGACAATTGCATCACAATTTACCTGCGGAATTTCATATTCGTAGTGTCCCCACCAAATCCCTGGAAAGCCACTCAAATTGGTGTCATCGACTAGCTCAAACTGAGTCCGAATATACTGAATCGTATTTCCCTTAAAATCTTTGATATTCTTGTTTCTAATATTTTTGAATTGGCAATTTCTAATCACTAATTTTGGCACTGGATTACCCATTCCATAAGGCTCCAACAAGAGCAAGTCTTCAAACAATTCTCGTCCACTCTTTGCATGTAGTTCTGCACAGGTAATGATTAGATCAGTTTGAATTGATGGTGCAGGTATTTTATCAAGACTCGTCTGTAGCTGTTGATTGATTGCTTCTGTAAAGATCGGAATATTCTCAACATTGATACTCATGCCTGCGGCAAATGGATGCCCACCAAAGCTATTGAGTAGATGAGCTTGAGAATTTACTAACTGATACAAATCAATATTTTGAGTCGAACGGGCTGAACCTCTAGCAATTTGGGTCTTTTCTTTTCCCGAATCACCATCACTATTTGTGCTTAATAGAATCGTCGGTTTTCCATGCTCTTGAGCAATTTGACCAGCAACTAATCCTAAAACTCCTGGCGACCAATTATGATCAGATAAGACAATTACTGATGTTGTAGATAGATCTAATTCATCTAGTTTCTTTTGAATTTTGATAGTTGTATTTTTTTGCAATTCCTTGCGGCGAGTATTTGCCAATTCTGTTTCAGCCGCCAACTGATCACAACGATCGTTATCCTTGCTAGTTAATAGCTCCACTCCAAAACTAGCATCTCCATGAATACGACTAATTGCATTAATCCGTGGCGCAATTCCAAACGAAATATCTGTAGGTCGATCGCCATTACGTTTACAGCGTTTTAATAACTGATGCACCCCTGGACGAAAACCATCAATATCTACTTGATTTTGAAGCGTGATTCGCTTAATTCCCATCTGAGCTAGATAGCGACAATCACCTTTTAACTGTACTAAATCAGCAATTAATCCGATCGCTACTAAGTCCAATAAATACTCTACAGGTTGCTGCGGAATATCTGGCAAAGTTGCATATAAAGCTTCAACTAATTTATAAGCAACAGCCACACCTGCTAGATGAAATAATGGATGACTTTGCTCAAAGTAACGGGGATTAATAATCGCCGAGACAGGTGGACGTTTAAGTGGCAACGTGTGATGATCGGTAACGATGATATCCACACCCAATTTAGCCGCCAATTCGATTTCTTGAATATTGGTACTGCCAGTGTCACAAGTGACAATCAGATTAACCCCCTGCTTTGCTAATCTTTTCACCCCCGCCAGATTCAATCCATGAGATTCCTTCATGCGATCGGGAATATAATAACTTAGCTGCTCTCCTTGGGTAAAAAACTGCCCTAAACCGTCCCAAAGCACACTAGTCGCTGTCACCCCATCTGCATCGAAATCACCCCAAATAGCTACCTTCTCTCGGTAAATACAAGCTTTTTTCAATCGCTCTACCGCTGCCGTCATTTCTGCCCCAAACGCAAATGGACTAGTCGGTTGATACCTGTCGCAATCTAAATATCCAGGGATCAGATCGATCTACTGCATCCCCCGCTGCCATAATAATTGGGCGGCATATTTACCATTGACAGTCGGTTTACAAGCTTTAATTGCCGCGACAAATTCAGCCGGTATTTCTGATTGCGGTGGTAATTGCCAATCTAGATTTATGTTTGCCATTTGTTTTACTGTCGCTGGCGAGGGGATGAGTTAAAATGATGCTAGCCAAATAATGTTATTTTCCTCACTGAACAAAGGAAGCTAAAAATGGTACTAGTAGAGTCTAAAACGATTAGCTTTGATGATTTTATCACTTGGTTGCCAGAGAGATCGCCATATCGCTATGAACTCAGAGATGGAGAAATTCTAGAGATGCCCAAACCACGAGGCAAACATTCAGAAATAGCTGGTTCGATCTCAGGGAAACTATATGTAGAAATTACCCGATTAGATCTGCCATATTTAATTCCACGAGAATCGATTGTTAAATCGATCGATGGTAAGTCTGGCTATGAACCAGATATCATTGTCTTGGATAAAGAAATGCTAGCTCAAGATCTTCGCTGGGAGGCTGAATCGATTATTACTCAGGGTAGTTCGGTCAAACTTGCGGTAGAAGTAGTTTCGACCAATTGGCAAGATGATTATGCCATTAAACAAATTGCTTATCAAGCATTAGGTATTCAAGAATATTGGATCGTCGATTATCTAGGATTGGGTGGTAGAAATTTTATCGGACATCCAAAACAACCGACTATTTCAGTTTACTATTTGGTAGATGGTGAATACGATCTGCATCAATTTAGAGGTAGCGATTTAATTCAATCGCCAACATTTCCAGGGGTGGAAATATCGATCGATCTATTAGGATCTTAATTATCTTCTATCAAGCCCTAATGTTATTAACCTTGGTTGGAGCAAAAGAAAGCCTACCTAGCGTAAACTAGATAGACTCCAATAATAATCATCAAACCTCAGTCTAGAACAGACCTAAAGTCAAAGAAGTTGCGATCGGTAAAGTAGCACCGATACCTAAGTAGATAGTAAAGACAGTACCAAACAGGAATACTGCCATCGCTACTGGACGACGGAATGGATTTTGGAATTTATTGACGCTTTCCAAGAATGGAACAACCAACAAACCTAATGGTACGCCAGCCATGCAAGCGATTCCTAATAGTTTGTTAGGCAACACACGCAAGAGTTGGAATACAGGCCACAAGTACCACTCAGGTAGAATTTCGAGTGGAGTTGCAAATGGGTTTGCAGGTTCGCCAACTAGAGCTGGATCGAGAATAGCCAACGCTGTACAACAACCGATCGTTCCGAAGATGACGACAGGGAAGATGTATAGTAGATCGTTGGGCCAAGCTGGTTCGCCATAGTAGTTATGACCCATGCCTTGAGCTAGTTTAGCTCTTAATGCTGGATCTGATAGATCCGGTTTTACTTGAGTTGACATAGTAAGTACAGTTATCAGTGAACAGCGAACAGTTATCAGTTATTCAGTCAGCAGTGAGCAATAAACAGCGGTCGGCATACAATGGTTAAACCAAACTGTTCACTGTTCACTGTCAACTGTTCACTGATTACAAAGGACCAGAGATACCTTGTTTGCGGATCATGATGAAGTGAAGCAACATGAATACAGCAATCAACCAAGGCAATACAAAGGTGTGAAGACTATAGTAACGGGTCAAAGTTGCTTGACCAACGCTAGAACCACCACGCAGGAGGTCAGCCATTGCTACGCCAACGACAGGAATCGCTTCTGGTACACCAGATACGATTTTGACTGCCCAATAACCGATTTGATCCCAAGGTAGGGAGTAACCAGTTACACCAAAGCTTACTGTCAGGACAGCTAGAATAACTCCAGTGATCCAGGTCAGTTCGCGCGGGTTTTTGAATCCACCAGTCAGATACACGCGGAAGGTGTGGAGGATCATCATCAAGACCATCATACTGGCACTCCAGCGATGGATCGATCGAATCAACCAACCAAAGTTAACTTCAGTCATGATCTTCTCAACCGACGTGAAAGCATCAGCTACAGTCGGTGAGTAGTAGAATGTCATCGCAAAGCCAGTGGCAAATT
>JAJAYU010000249.1 GCA_026786125.1 Chamaesiphon sp. | reverse complement strand
GCTTCTTCCTCGTACAAGAAGGGGCGCATCCCCTCCATTGGGTGAATGTTGCCAAAGCTCGGCTCGATCGATTTGGCGGGGAGGCTGGCAAGCTGGTGTTCGAGATCGGGAGTAACCCCCCCAGACAGAGGCTTTGCTAATGCCTCAAAAGTTAGAAACATACAATCTTGAGATAGAAAAGCTGACTCCATCTCCATTGGTTGCTGCTCATCATTGAGAGCCATTGATCGAAATCGTTGCAGTGATTCTAACGATCGATAGAATAAGATACCGTACTCCATTCCCAACATCCCCATCACTGAGACATAGAGCTTGTCAATATCCCAGTGATTTAACTCGATCGAGATCACTTCATAATCAGCCAACACCGCCCACGGCGCTAAAGCCCAAATTTCCCTGGCTTCCGCTTTGAGCAACTCTAGATATTTACGGGGCAATTTGGAAGCACCAACTCCAGATGTCTCAGCAAAACGGTGAAATAATTCATCGATAATCGGCAATTCTGACACATACTCGACCACAATTTCCAGATCTTGGAGTACTCCCCGCAGATAAAATTGTAACTGGCGATCGCGCACGATGATTTTCTGGGGACGAGCTGGCTGTGACGGAGCTTGAGGAGCTTCCATCGCCTTGATCAGTGCTCTGACGATCGCTTCCGATCCCATTGTCTCATTGACTACTTCCATCGATCGCACCAAACACTCTACCCCATCCACCCAGACGATCAGTTCTCGGCTCTGGTTGTCTTCTAATTCTGACTCATCCGCCAATTGCGCCATCTTGCGCCGATCTCCCTCCCAAACCGTTGGCAGTTGGGGGAGTTGGTGGAGTCGTCGTTGAGTGGAGGGACTAATCGCCGTCATAATTCAGTTCGGAGTTCAGAGTTCGGAGTTCAGAAATACACCGGAGATCGGCAATTAATCAAGCAATGAAATATATATCCATACTAGACGAATGCGAGAGCGTCTTTGATTTGTTCAAGATCGAGCCTTAATAGATCTAAACAATATTGCAACAAACATTAGCACCCAATGCCCAACTCCTCGTCCTGAGCAGTTAACATAGATATAGGCTTGAATTTGTTTGGATCTGTTTGGATCTTAAATTTTTGCGATCGTTCACCCTTGGAGTTTTCCCACCATGACTGAAGTAATTACCCCCGCCAAGCCCAGCATCCAGATGACTGATAGTGCCCAGACGCATGTGCTAGCGTTGCGAGAAAAGCAAGGCAAAGATCTTTGCTTGCGCGTTGGTGTGCGCCAAGGTGGTTGTTCGGGAATGTCCTATGTAATGGATTTTGAAGATCCGAGTGAAATTCGCACCGATGATGAAGTTTGTGACTATGGCGGCTTCAAACTAGTCTGCGATCGCAAGAGCATGTTATATGTATACGGTCTTGTCCTTGACTACAGCGATGCCATGATCGGCGGTGGATTCCAATTCACCAACCCCAATGCTGCTCAAAGTTGTGGCTGTGGCAAGTCTTTTGCAGTTTAATGAAGGGGATAGGGGATAGAGAATAGGGAATAGTCATTGATCTGATTTCAAGCCTAAAGCCGAACCTCTAACCCCTAGCCCCTATTCTCTATCCTCTATCCCCTATTTCATGACTGAAACAAAAGCGATCGATCCCAATCAATTATTTGACGATGCCATTAAAGCTTATCAAGATGGTGAGAGTCCAGCTAAACTAATCCCGATTTTTATTAATGTCTGTAATAAGTCACCGAAACTAGATAGTGCTTGGACATGTCTATCCTGGTTGTATCTACTCGATGACAAACCACAATTAGCAATTAAAGCCGCACTCAAATCGATGAAAATCGATCCTTTTGATGCTCAAACGCGGATCAATCTTGCCGCTGGAATGCTAGAAACCAAACAATCTGGCGTGCGAGAACATATCGAGCTAGCTAAAAGTCTCGTCGAAGCTGCACCGGAAGTGCGCGATCAAGTAACGATCAATTTTAAAGATGGCTTTGCCCGCAAACCTGAATGGGCAAGTCTCAAACGAATCGAAAAATTGATCTTTGAAGACTAGCATTTAATTCAGAAGCCCAATTTTTTGAAAAGACGGGCTTCTGCAATCACTACATGAGTTACTACTCCCTTCCAACCCAAGAAATAGACATTATTGATTCACCATCCACCATCCACCATTCACCTCCACACTAGATGTCTAATTTTTCACTGGGAAGGGAGTAGCTATCAATTTACAACTCATTTTACAAGAAAATGTTAAGCACCAAAACTCAATTAATTGGCTTAAAAGCCGACAGGTTTCGACATCCTCTAGACCTAGAAGCCACAACCAGTCTGCGCCGACTACCAGGATTGGATTTACTGGTGCGAAACTTACTCGGCGGGATTACTGAGGACTTCTTATATCTAACTAACATTGCCTCTAGTGTCCTCATTAGCGAACAGCAGCTCCCCGACATTTATCAATTACTCGTCGAAGCTTGCCAGATTCTCGATCTAGAGATCCCCCAACTATATCTCAAACAAAATCCAGCCCCAAACGCCTATACGATGGCGGTACGGGGCAAGAAACCATTTATTGTTGTCCACACATCTCTCGTCGATTTACTTACCCCCTCCGAACTGCAAGCCGTCCTTGCCCACGAATTGGGGCATCTTAAATGTGAGCATGGAGTTTACCTCACCCTGGCAAATCTGATCGTGATGGCGACAGGTGGATTGGTACCTGGAATTGGCAATTCGATCGCCCAAAATCTCCAAGCTCAGATGCTCCAATGGCTACGGTGCGCTGAATTTAGTTGCGACAGGGCTGCTCTACTCGTTAGTCAAGATCCCAAGACAGTGGTTTCCGTCTTGATGAAACTCTCTGGTGGTTCCCCGCTGCTGGCTCCACTCCTAAATGTCGATGCTTTTCTCGCACAGGCTCGCGCCTATGAGG
>JAJAYU010000248.1 GCA_026786125.1 Chamaesiphon sp. | reverse complement strand
TCGACTGGTAGTAATAATTCACCCGAAAATTTTAGCGATACCGAACGGTGGGGTTCGTTGATCACAGGTGGGGCACTGGTGTTATCGGGATTGAGTCAACGCTCCTTGCGCGGTGCGCTGATGGCAATAGCAGGTGGTACTCTTGCCTATCACGGTGTCGCGGGACAAAAAAGTTTGCAAGATACAGTCGTTGAAGCAACGCGACTAGATCGGCCAATTCGAGTCGAAAAAACCGTGTCGATTCAAAATAAGTCAGCCGAAGAACTGTATACCTTCTGGCACAATTTTGAGAACCTGCCCATCTTTATGAAGCACCTCAAATCCGTAACCGTCATTAGCGATACCCGTTCTCATTGGGTTGCCAATGCCCCACTGGGGAATAGTGTCGAGTGGGATGCCGATATTATTAACGATCGCGAAAATCAGTTAATTAGCTGGGCATCAGTCCCAGGTGCCGATGTAGAAAATTCGGGATTTGTCCGGTTCCAATCAGCACCCCCAGGACGCGGTACCGAAGTCAAAGTGGTCTTGGAGTACAGTATTCCTGGCGGTGGCTTGACTGCCGCAATTGCCAAGGTATTTGGCGAAAATCCCGAACAGCAAATCGGCGACGATCTCCGCCGCTTCAAAATGCTGATGGAGACGGGGGAACTGGCTACTACCGAAGGTCAATCTTGCGGACAGCGCAGTTAATCGAGTCGATCCAAATTCAGAACCACTAATTACCATTGAGGACTATTTACGATGAGAGCAGTTTGCTGGCAAGGTACCAATAAAGTCCAAGTAGAAACAGTCCCAGATCCCAAAATCCTCAATCCGCGCGATGACATTATTAAAATCACTACTACCGCGATTTGTGGCTCCGATTTGCATTTATATAATGGTCTAAATCCCACCATGAAAAAGGGTGACATCATCGGTCATGAATTCATGGGCGAGGTCGTCGAACTGGGTAGCAAAGTTAAAAACGTCAAAATTGGCGATCGAGTTGTAGTGCCATTTACGATCGCCTGTGGCTCGTGTTTTTTCCGCAATCTCCAGTTAACGTCCCAGTGCGATAACTCCAATCCCAATGCCTGGATGATCGAGCAAGTGATGGGTTATTCCCCATCGGGGTTATTTGGCTACTCTCACCTCACTGGCGGCTACGCAGGCGGTCAAGCCGAATACGCCCGCGTCCCCTTTGCCGATGTGGGTTTGTTCAAGATTCCCGATGGACTCACCGACGAGCAGGTAGTATTTTTGACCGATATCTTTCCCACTGGCTACATGGCTGCCGAAAACTGCAATATTCAGCCTGGTGATACCGTGGCGATCTGGGGTTGTGGCCCAGTCGGACAATTTGCGATTCGCAGTGCCTTGATGCTCGGAGCCGAGCGAGTAATTGCGATCGATCGCGTGCCCGAACGCCTTGCGATGGCCAAGCTTAGTGGTGCTGAAACCCTCAATTATGAGGAAATCGAGGTCGGTGACGCTTTGAAAGAAATGACGGGTGGACGTGGCCCCGATGCGGTGATGGATGCCGTGGGGATGGAAGCACACGGCATGGGCTTGGAAGGTTTCTACGACAAGGCGATGCAAGCAGTCAAACTGGAAACCGACAGACCCAATGTCCTGCGCCAAGCGATCGTCGCTTGTCGCAAAGGTGGCACAGTCTCCGTGCCCGGAGTGTACACCGGACTAGTAGACAAAATCCCGATGGGTGCTTTTATGAATAAAGGCTTAACCATGAAAACCGGACAAACTAATATTCACAAGTACCTGCAACCACTACTCGATCGCGTTCAGAATGGCGACATCGACCCCTCTTTTGTGATCACTCATACTCTCTCTCTCGAGCAAGCCCCCCACGGCTACGAAATCTTCAAACATAAAAAAGATAGCTGTATCAAAATTGTCCTCAAACCAGGTCAAATCGAACAACGACCGCTAATTCCGATCGCTAGCTAAGTTTAAGTTTAGCAACTACTACCAAGTTATTTAAAACATCTCCCCAGCTTTGAAAAAAGCGGGAGATCGAGATTAGATTCTAATTAGAGGGTATATGAATTATCTGATTGCAGTTTTGACCGATCGTACTCAAGCAGAAGCCGCCTATTCCGCTTTAGAAAAAGAAGGCTTGCCCAATGATGGGATTAATATTTTAGGCGAAGGTTATCAAAGTGCCGACGAATATGGGCTAATCGATCCTAATACCGAAGCTCGTAAAGAAATCAAACGCGAATTGTACTGGTTATTAGGCTTTGGATTCGTCGCTGGCTACGCCTTTAATTGGTTGACCGCGATCGATATCTTACCTGCTATCCCCCCTGTCGGCAACCACATTATCGGGGGGATTTTTGGTGCCGCTGCGGGTGGATTAGGTGCTTATTTTTCTGGCGGTGTAGCCGGACTAACGATCGGCAGTGGCGACGCTTTGCCCTATCGAAATCGCCTCAATGCGGGGAAATATCTGGTAATTGTCCAAGGTACGGGCGAACTGATCGATCGAGCTACCCGTGTTTTACGTCAATTTGAGCCAGAAAATATCCAAGGATATAACGAACCGATTGGTGCCTAACTATCGCTCGGGCAAACATCAGATTTAGCGAAGATATAATCTTAGAATATTTCGATTAAATTACCTATTTATATTCACAGATCTATATCTTTTGAGAGAGAAGACTTTGACGTATTTATAGCTAGAATTAAGAAATATTCAATCTCAAAAAAACAAGAAAATTCTAGGATTACAACAGAGGAAATAAATATGTTCGATTCGATCGCCGGAACAATTATCCAAATCGGTAACTGGTTTAAACAGTTACAAGTCCGCCAGTTTTTATCGGTCGTAGCGATCGGTTTTATCTTGTTAAATACCACTGTCGATCCAGATCTTGCCAGTAAAGCCACAATCGACAAGATCGATCGGCTGGTACATCAAGAAAATCCCGAACGACCCAAAACGACTCGTGAATGGCAAAAACAGGCGCGGGAAGTCAAAGGTAAGCCTGGTGAAAGACTCGAACGCATTGGCGAACAATCAGCAGATGCGATTAAAGAGTTTGGGGGGATGTATCCAGATGTCGCCAAACGGAGTCAGGCTGAATTAGAAAAGAGCAAGTAGATCGCCACCGATTAGGAGTGAAATTTACGGATATCCTGACTCGCATTTGACGAATTTTGTAACTCGCTCGTTAGGCATATCTCAATTTTCTAAACGTGATACTTACGACAGAGTTCTTCACCAACTAGCTCAGGTAAATTGGTAAGCAATGAAGCCAACGATCTAAATCGGTTCTAATAAATGTCTGGCTGACACCTGGAAAAAATAACACACCTAGTAAATAACGGAGTTCAAACCCATGAAAAAATTATCTTCAATCGCCTTAATCGCTGCTGGTATCCTTGCTACTACTGTTTCAGTTGTACCGATGACTTCGCCCGCTGCTGCTCAAGTAGCTAGCCCTCGCACAGATACCCCTACTACTACAGATACTCAAGGTACAAGTACCACTACTACTT
>JAJAYU010000247.1 GCA_026786125.1 Chamaesiphon sp. | reverse complement strand
TAGCTGAATTTCCAGAAGAACATGTGTTAGTGGTAAATACGGCTCATCCCTTGATTCAGAACTTAGCAAATATTGGCGGATCGATTATTCAAGCTGAGGGAACTTCCCCAAATCAAGATCTAGTAAATCTTGTCTGTCAGCACATCTACGATCTAGCTCTGATGGCTCAGAAAGGGATCAATGCTGATGGCATGAATACATTTGTGGAACGTTCTAATCAAGTGTTGACTAAGTTAACTGAACGATAGATTCGATTTGATTCGATTCTTTAATAAAATAGGGTAGAGGTAATTCATCAATTACCCTTACCCTATTTTATCGTATAAGGCTGGGGGTGTTGGGTTGTCTCCTGACGGAGAGGCTTCGCCGACATAAATATCGACTAATGGGTGAAAGAAACTTTGGTTGGGCGTGTTGGGTTGTTTCGTTCCGAAAGGCTCCGCCAACATTCTTCAACCCAACCTACAGATCTATCAATTATCAATTATCAATTATTTAACTTAATCTTCTGCTCTGACACCTGTAAAATACTCAGGTGCATTGCCCTCAATCCATTTGATATTGCAACCAATACTCGGGCGTTGATTGGGATCTACTTCTTTACCGGCGAGGAGTGATTCGATCGCGTGGCGCAGATCTTTTCCGGTAACTGGTTTACCATTGGAGGGACGACTATCATCTAATTGTCCCCGATAGGCTAAATGTCGTTGACTGTCGAATAAAAAGAAATCTGGCGTACAAGCAGCCGTATAAACCTTCGCAACAGCTTGACTAGGATCGCAGCAGAGCGAGAAATTAAACCCTTCTGTATGGGCTAAAGCTTGCAAATGCTCTGGAGCATCATCAGGATATTTTTCGATATCGTTGGGGCTAATTCCCACTATGCCCAAACCTTGGCTAGCGTAGTCTTTGCCAATTTGCGCCAGTTGAGTCTGAACGTGTTTGACAAAAGGGCAATGAACCGAAATAAACATCACTAGTAATGCTGTTTTACCAGTAAATGTATCTAGGGAAATCGCTTCCCCACTGACAACATCAGTTAGATTAAAAGCTGGCGCACTTACGCCCAAAGGTAGCATTGTCGAAGCAGTTCTGACCATGAGGTTAGGCTTTAGGGATTGAATCCTAAATAATTTAATTCGATCGACTGACAAAACAGTCAATATATATAGCCTAGCTTAAATCATCGCTTTCTTATCCTAAAGCCCAAAGCCTAATTCCGCATATTTGCCTTCGTATAAACAGGAATCAACGATTGGAGTAGTCCATTTGCCGCTTTGCCATACTCCTCAATCTCGACTAGCTGCTCGACTGCAAAAGTTATTCCTTCCTCAAGCAATGGGACGGATGGGTAATTTTTCAATACTTCTAAGATCAGATCGTCGAGCTGATACTCTCGCATCATGGTGACTGATTGACTGCTGAAGTTAAAATCAGGCTTGAGCATCAGCAACAAAATTATTTTGGCACGCAACGGATTGGCACAGCTCATCACGTTTTGGCGCAATACAAAGGGATCGTACTCAGGTATGATGGGTCGATCGTCCTGAACTTGAGATCGATCGTATTGACCATCTTCATACAGATCTGGCGCGCAATAGGTTTCGTAGGCAGATTCGTCTACATCATCATAGACATTAGCTGCCTGATCAAATTGTTGGGTGGGTAGTGGCTCATAGTTGCGCTGTAACGATGAGGTTACGCCCAGATCTGTTAGTTGAGTCGGCTCTGGCGCGTAAGCGCGTTGAAATGCTGACGGAACAGATCCCAGCGAGGAATTGGTAGGTTCGGGTTGAGAGATCCTCCCTGATGCCATCGGTGCTGCTTCCACTTTGGGTGAAGCTGGCTTGGATTTATTGCCATGTTCTCGATCAAACTCAGGATATAGTTGTCCGATGGCTAAGTAGATTATTTTAGCAACACCAATATATTGTTTGGGTTTATTAACCGTGCCAATCAATTTCTGCAACAACGCTCTTAATAATTCAAGCGTGTTGTTTTCTCTAATTATTTGCTCGATTAAATATTGGAAATTAATTGAGTTTAAGTATTCTGTATCCTTTTCCCATCTACCAGTACATAAGCAATACAGCATTTTTTTGATGCGAACTGCTTCCTGATGTTTATCCAGGTAGTTAACGACTTGCTGAAGTAAGTTCGGGTCATTAATCCTCATGAAGTTAACCAACTTTTAGCTAAATTTTAGTCGAGCGGACGCTGCTTGCGCGTTTTTGCAGTAGGAGCTGCGGTGCCAAATGCTGCGTTTTAGTAGGGTAGAGATACTCGAATAATAAATTAAATAATAAATTATTCGAGCAATGTCACTTTTCCCGCTCTCTCTATTGTTCCCACCAAAGCTGCGTCGCTAACTAAGCTAGATTAATTTTAGGCTTTTATTTGGGCTACTTTAGCCAAATTACCTCGATCGATTCTGACATCCAAGGCACTATCTTCGCCACCACTGAGGGAACGGATCACTTCACCCAGTACCAGTGGTTCGGAGACTCCAATGGTCGGGTGAATCACTGTGCGGGCACGAATTTTTAGTTGTTTGTCAGCCGCACCAGATCGACCATAGGAATATAAATCTGCGGCTGCTTGGCGTAATGTGGCATCCAATCCGGCTTCGGTCACAGGTGCTGCTACGACAATGGTAGCTCGATCTGTACCATTGTCATAAATCAAGGAGTAACGAAGTGCCCCAGGTACATTGGAGTGGACGATTGGGAGCAAGCTCAAGGCGAACAAACCAGCCGTCAGTACACCCATAAAGCCTGTTGCACCGACTAATCTATATTTGAATGACCATTTCAGGGCTAATGCTAAAATCGTCACGACTGTGACGGCAATTGTGGCAATGCCTGACCATTGAAAGTATTGAGCAAATTCGGCGGTTGTAATCATGTAATTTAATTGATAATTGATAATTGATAGTTGATAGCTTTAGAAATTACTATGTCGGGTGGACACTCGCCACCAGGAGAGGTTAACGTGATTTCTAACTTTTACATAAGTAGCTGGGAGCAAATATTCACTAAATAGACATCCCATCGAAACTAGATAGCTGTGTAGGGTGGGCAATGCCCACCAGCCAGGGTTTGAGAAATTCTCTATTTAATAAAAGAGTTCAGTCAATCTTAGATATTGCCAGAATTTCATCAATACCTGAGAAATCTAGATTAAAATATTGATCGGCTAGAAATTACTCGTAATCTAGCTGGTGGGCAGTGCCCACCCTACCTGATACTCTATAATTTAATTAATAGTTTCTACTCCGCTTCAT
>JAJAYU010000246.1 GCA_026786125.1 Chamaesiphon sp. | reverse complement strand
GCAACGTGCTGCGTGAGGATATTTTGCTTCAAGTTGCCCATGTGTATGAGCAATCTACGGAATGGCATAAGCGATCGCCCCAATTAAGCTAAAGTGAGTTTCTGCTGCGGGAGCAGTTGCTTGTGCCTTTGGCATTAGACTGCCGTAGGCAATAGCAACCGCTCTCCAACAGGGCAAGGATGGTTGGGAATAGTTGTAAAAATATTAATTTCGTTGCTAAGGCTGTATGTTATAATAGGATTAGAATCAAATTTAGGTCAGTAGATATGGTTGCTCAAATCCCCACCACAATCGCACCTGAAATTATCTATCCAGACTGTGACGGTCAACCAATGTCAGATAATACTAAACAATTTCGGTGGATCGTCACAGTCAAAGAAAATCTTGAACTACTTTTCGCCCAAGATCCCAACGTATTCATTGCTGGAGACTTGTTATGGTATCCGATCGAAGGTGACAACAAAACTCGGCTAGCACCAGATGCAATGGTCGTATTTGGCAGATCAAAAGGAGATAGAGGCTCATACCAACAGTGGAAAGAAGGTGGCATTCCACCCCAAGTCGTATTTGAAATTCTTTCCCCTGGTAATCGAATGGGAGAAATGAACCGCAAGCTCCGCTTTTACGAACAGTATGGTGTCGAAGAATACTATATATACGACCCAGATCGGATTGATTTTACAGGCTGGATTCGCAGTGGTGAAAGGTTTGAAGCGATTAACGATCTGACAAATTGGACTAGCCCGATACTAGGCATTGAATTTCAGATCCAGCCTGACACCCTAGTAATTTATCATCCTGACGGTCGCCCTTTCTTGGGTTTTGTAGAATTGGATCTACGTCGTCAACAAGCAGAACAAGAACTAGCACAAGCTAACCGAAGCACCGAAGCCGCTAATGAACGAGCGGAAGTAGCTACTCAACGAGCCGAAGCCGCTACTCAACAAGCTGAAGCCGCTACCCAACGAGCGGAAATGCTGGCTGCGAAATTACGGGAATTAGGGATTGATGATGTTTGAATCCACCTACCGCACTTTAGTTTTTACGATAAGTAGCTCAGGAAAGCAAGTACGAAATATGGGCTATAAGTTTACAATTTTATTACGCGATCGAGTGGATAATTTGACTGATCGATATAGTGAAGCAACAAAGAAATCAGCTAAAAATGCTTGAAGCCAGAGTGTAAATCAAGCTGGATCGGTGGATATTGACTAGTATCATCAACTAAGAGAATATCTGTCGATCGAGTAATCTTACCGATAATTTCCGCACCTGTGCCAATTTGATCGACTAATTCTAGGGCAATTGGTTGGGGTAGACACAACACTAGTTCAAAATCTTCCCCACCGTACAGAGCCGATGATAGGGCTGTATCTGGAAACATTTGGGTTAGGGCTGGCGAGATTGGTAGATTCCTCCGAGATATGATAGCTCCTACTCTACTCGATCGACAGATCTGGACGATCGCATCTGCTAATCCGTCGCTACTATCCATTCCTGAGATTGAGAAAATCTGACTTGAATTCAATCTCAATCGATCGAGAATTGGCAATAGATCTAATCGCGGCTGGGGACGTTGATGGGCGGTAATTAATCTTTGTCGATGCGCCTGTAAATCATTTGCATCTATAAACTTACTGACATCTCGACCTAGTTCAGGATCTAGTAGCAACTGTAGTCCAGCGTGAGAGTCACCATGATAGCCCGTCACGACGATCGCATCGTCAATTTGGGCAGTCGATCGAGCAATCACCCGATCTGCGCCTACTGCACCCAGAGCGGTAATCGCTACCGTAGTCACACTCGATCGAGTTAAATCTCCCCCAACTATCCCCGTTCCATATCGCTCCAAACAAGCCTGCATTCCCGCATAAAGCTGCTCCAACCACACCACAGATAGATTCGCAGGTAAACTCAACCCCACAGTGATTCCCAACGGTACAGCACCCATTGCCGCCAGATCTGATAAATTAGCCGCAACCGATCGCCAACCGACATCAAAAGGGGTTATAGTTTGATCGCTAAAATGTACCCCATCCACTAAAACATCCGTAGTCACAACCAGTTCACAACCTGCTGGTGGATGCAAAATTGCCCCATCATCACCGATCGTATTCGGCAGACAATAGGGCTGAATTAACTTTAATAATCCTTGTTCGCCGAGATCGCTAATGAGCATTTCGCTAGTGTATCACTCGATCGTTTCTCTGAGATTAGAATGGTCTGGAATCTACTTGAAATTTAGCTGAGATCTACTGGTGGAAGGTACTACGGGCTATTTAGTCCGCGCACCATCCGGACTTTGCATCACTAGCAGCGGTTTTAACTGCTGATGGACTATAACTACTATCGAACAATTGAAGTAACATTTGCTTCAACCTTGAAGATCAAATCGTTATAGTCCTTGTCGCCGCCACCATAAGTATCTTCAAACCCAAATTTATTTGCACCCAAAGATTTGATATGGTCAACTCCGTCGGCGTTAGCTGCGACGTAATTGAAGTAGACGCGTGGCGTAGTTTTGGGATCTGAACTATTTAGAACTTGATCTACAGTGCCATTTGCAACTACGAATGGTGCGTAGATATAGCCACCGTCAAGATTCTGGGCAGAAATGCCATCTCGATCGAATTCTACACCCTGATTTGGTTTCTTACTCCGTTGCAATGCTGCGGTCATGTAGCCAGCATCCCCTGGATTGAGATCACCAATTTTGCCAGAGGCATCATCGACGCGATACAGTCCCACATAGTTATGGTAGCTAGCTTGAGCACTAACTTCAGTAAATTTGGCATTGATAGTTCCAAGTGTCAAGCTTGGAGTACCAGCCTGAGTAAAATCTTTGGTGAAATCGAAGAGGTTGCTACCAGATTTACCATCTTGTAAATTACCACCTAATTCTGTCACCGCCAGCACTAAATTGTTAGAGCTTTTTGGCATTCCGGTTAAAGTCCGCTTGACCATCTCGATCTTCGTACTTGGAACAGCATTTTGGACAAGTAGATCGGGAACTACAAAATCTAGCTTGACATTTTTATTCGCAGCAATTGAAGCCGTCGCGGTTTGAATAACGCCGCCTTGGGTGAATTCAACTTCGTAGTCGCCAGGATCGACTAGTTCTTGGTAGCCACCCGCAGTACCAACAGTTAATTCTTGACTAACCTTAGTAGCAACATTAGTAACTTTGACCTTGACATCACTGATGCCTTCACCAGCTTGGTAATAACCATCATGATTTTTATCATCAAAAGCTACGCCCAAAATGTATGCTTTGCCATCTAATCCAGCACGATTACCAAAATTTTGGGTAACGACGAAAGGGCCAACATTTTGCTTTGCTAGTCCATTTATCGCAGTAACAGCAACACCAACTTCCCGATAATCTGCTGACAGCAAGTTGTCCCGATGTCCAGTTTCAGTTTGAATTCCATCGATCGCTTCTCGCACTGAAGTAGTCGGGTCGTCAGCACCCCAATCGATCGCTAAACCAGCTTGCCCGTACACAATGGTTTCAACTGCCGCAAAAATATTTTCGGCAACTGCTCCACCCCGACTAAGATCATAGCCAGCATCAGCGAGTCGTTCGATCAGGTTCTTTTCAGTGCCAACCTGATGAGATTGAATATCAGCCTCAATCATCAATTGATTGTGTGCTGTGGCTGCCTGCTTTAGTCCGCTAGACCACGCTAGTGGTGCTGAGGGCTTGAGCTGATCCCATTGGCTTCGCAATGTATTTCGATTGGTTTTAAACTGCGTCAATGCAGCCTCAATAGCAGCATTGGCAGTCGGATCTGATGAAGTGAGCAACAAATCCAGCTCGGCAACGGGTGCAGTCCTCATCCGGTTAATTAACTCTAGAAATTCTTGCTCTTGTGCTGTAGGATTTGCCATAAAATATTTTGATCGATAAATAGTAGTAAATAGAGAGAATCAGGACTATATTGACGCTATCTTCTATCTATCTAATTCTATTAATACCGATCAAACCAACATTCGATAACCGAGAATCCACGGATCTTTGGCAACTTTAGTCAGGATCTTGGAT
>JAJAYU010000245.1 GCA_026786125.1 Chamaesiphon sp. | reverse complement strand
TCCGATGCTGTCCTTTGTCAGAACGTTCAATACCTGTAGTTTCATGTAACCGAGTGTCATTATATCGATCAAGCAATCGCTCCACCTGACGAGTCGATATATTCAGAGTTTCAGCGATCTTCTTTTTCCGTTCCGCCTTCACCTGCCGATTTGGAGCCTCAGCTAGCCACTCAATCAGACGAAAGCGTAACTTCTGTGGATCTGATGATTCAATTAAAACTTGGGACGGATCGGTGTCAAAGACTCGATCCGATAGGACAGCGCAGCTATCGCTCAACCACACCTCATCACATGCTTGTAAATTAGCTTCTACCTGTGTAATCTGGCTTTTATCCATCGGAAATTGCCACTATTTCAAAGTGAATAGTAAAAGCATATCACTTTTCTGTTTGAATAGACAGATAACGACTCTTAATTTGCGAAATAGATTAAATCAAAAAACGACACTTAGTTTGAGAAGCATAACTTTGCGACATACAGTGTGCGAAGTCTCTAACATGTCGCTTTTGATGATAGAATGCCTATATCCCTTGATAGAAAGGTGTTTGAAGCTGATTGTATCTCGCGAAAACACTTTTAGAGCTGCGACATTTAATGTGCGAACGTATATCAGGCTTCTGAATTTTGAGAAAATAGCCCTAGTAACGGCCCAAGTAACGCCCCAAATACAAAGCCGCCAGCATGTGCCCAATAAGCTACGCCACCACTTTCCATGCCGACATTTGTGCGCGGGGCGAGGGTCGCAAAGCTATACAGAGCTTGCTGGAAAAACCAGATACCTAGATAGAAATAAGCCGGAATCTTGGTGACGAATGGAAAGATCCCGATCGGTATCACAGTCTTGACACTAACATTGGGAAAGCGAATAATATAGGCTCCCATTACACCTGCGACCGCTCCACTAGCCCCAAGTGACGGAATCTGTGAACCTTGGCTGAAAAACCACTGGGTTAATCCGGCAAGTAAGCCACAAGCTAGATAAAATAACAAGAATTTAAGATGTCCTAGTTGGTCTTCGACATTATTTCCAAAAATCCAGAGGAACAACATATTGCCTGCGACGTGTGCAAATCCCCCGTGAAGAAATTGAGAAGTAATTAGGGTCAATACTTCCGGTGGTTCTACAGGTAAAATCGGCAGTGGATTTCCGGTAATTGCACCTGTAAGTTGGGCTGGGACTACTGCCCATTGATAGAAAAAATTTGTTAATCCTTGTTCGGAGAAGGTTAATTCGTAGATAAAGATTAAAATATTCAGTGCAATTAACCCATAGGTAACGTATGGAGTAATTCGCGTGGGATTGTCATCATCGATCGGAAACATAATATTTAGAGATTAGGGATTAGGGATTAGGGAATGTCCCTAATCCCCTAAAATTACTAATGATTAATCAGAATATAAACGGCACCGATTACGACAGCAGCACCACCAGAACGGAATAGTCGATCTCTGAAGATTGGTTGCAATCGATCGATTCCTAATCCCATCCCAATTCCTGCTAAATGTAATCCAGCAGTTGAAATAATAAAACCGATGCCATAAGTCAATCCTAAGGCTGTTTCCGGCATTTCGGCTCCGTGAGCATAGCCGTGAAAAATAGCTAGGATACTGACGATACCAACGCTAGCAGCTAGGGATAAACGAGTAGTGAATAACAGCAATAAACCGAGGATAAAATCGGAAGCTAATATACCCTGTTCGATACCTGGTAAAGGTAGTCCATAATGCCCCAGAACGCTACTCCCAGTCATTGCCAGGAGAAATGCACCTGGCACTAGCCAGAGAGCCTTCCCGCCCATCTGAGCCGCCCATAAACCGACGGCAACCATCGCCAGAATGTGATCTAAACCACCGATCGGGTGTTCCAATCCATGCAAAAATCCAGTAGGATCGCCAACGCCCGTATGGGCACTAGCCACGCTAGGAATTAAGAGGGTAATCGCGATCGCACCGACTAAATACTGCCAAAACTGATTCTTTTTCATCATCGATATCCCTGAATTATCAATAATTTAACACCAACATCGCCCAAAGCTGATCTAGTTAGCAACTTTCAACTAATCTTCATCAGTATCGCTGCTTTCACTCTCGGCTGGGAGGGCAGCAACGATCGCATCAATCACCCGTGCTACCTGAATAATCTCCATGCCGACATCAGGAAAAATCTGATGTCCTTTGGGGACAATTGCGCGTTTAAAGCCTAATTTTGCAGCTTCTTTTAAGCGTAATTCTAGCTGGGATACTTGGCGAACTTGTCCCCCTAAGCCAACTTCACCAATTAAAATGGTGAATGGAGCGACAACTCGATCGCGAAAACTAGCAACGATGGCGATCGCTATGCCCAGATCTACAGCGGGTTCTGACACATTTAGACCACCAGCAGAAGCGACATAAGCATCCAATTTCGAGAGCGGAATCCCGACTCTTTTTTCCAATACTGCTAAAATTTGGGTCAAACGATTTTGATCGATGCCTGTCCCTGCCCGTCTGGGGGATGGGTAGCTGGTGGGACTGACTAGAGCTTGCAACTCCACTACAATCGGTCTAGTTCCCTCACAAGCGACGACAATTGAGGAGCCTGGAGCCATGCCTTGCCGATCGCCCAGGAACAGCTCAGACGGGTTGTCAACCTCTCGCAATCCTCGATCGACCATTTCAAACACTCCCACTTCATGGGTGGCTCCAAAGCGATTTTTGGTCGATCTCAGCAGCCGATGGGAGGCAAATCTGTCGCCTTCAAAATATAGAACGGTATCGACTAAATGCTCTAAAACCTTTGGCCCCGCGATCGCCCCTTCTTTGGTAACATGGCCGACAATCAACAGGGTAATATCTTCCCGCTTAGCAACCTTCATCAGTGCGGCGGTACATTCTCGCACTTGGGCTACCGAACCCGCTGCGGATGTCAGTGCAGGAAAATAGACGGTTTGGATACTATCAATTACAGCAACATGGGGTCTGAGTGATTCCAATTCTCGCAGAATTTCCTCTAGATCTGTCTCCGCTTGGACGTATAAATTCGCCCCATCCGCTACCGTCAAAGGTGTGGCAGATTTAGTTTCTTCACTTTGTTCTTCGGGGTCTAGTTCGCCTTTGGTGCCTTCTACACCCAGTCGGGAAGCTCTGAGCTTGACTTGTTTACCAGATTCCTCGCCACAAACATACAGCACTCGATAGTGCTTGGACATCAGATTGGCAGTTTGGAGCAGTAGAGTAGATTTCCCAATCCCTGGATCTCCACCAATCAACACCAGAGAACCAGGCACAATCCCACCACCCAAAACTCGATCGAGTTGCGCAAAACCAGAGCACCAGCGTTCTTCTTCACCATCGACAATTTGCGGAAAAGTCAGCGCAGCTAGGGGATGAGGAGCTTCATTTGATCGACCACCAGTTTTATTTCCCAGTCCTCTCGACGCAGCGGGCGGAGCTTGTTCGATCAATGAGCCATAAGTATTACAGATCGGGCATTTCCCATACCATTGCGGCGATGTCGATCCGCATTCATTACAAACATAGGACGTGCGCGGCTGTTTTGCCATTCTTGATTAGGGATTAGGGATTAGGGATTAGCGGAAAGTGCGGTCTTGGGGTTTCCCCTGTCTTGGCTCACCTTCTTTGACGGGGAACCCGTCCAAAGGTGAGCCGCAAGTAAAGCACCTTTTCAAGATATGCTTTAGGGGGATTGCTGGAATAGGAACACAAACTCTAATTCCAGGACAATTTACCTGTGAAGGCAGGGCTTCGATGAGATTAATAGTTAATAGTGTTAGAGCGGCCAATGACGCAATTCTGATTTCTGAAGCGGTTTGAATGCACCAATTTACTTAAAATTAATGATAATCTTAATTATAGGATGTTAAAACTTAACGTTAAGAAAATTACCACTATACGATAGGAGCTTTGATAAGCTTGGAAAATCATAAGGAAACTATTCTAGTCGTTGATGATGAGGCTAGCATCCGTCGCATCTTGGAAACTCGCCTCTCAATGATTGGCTACGATGTAGTTACGGCTGCTGACGGGGAGGAAGCCCTCGAAATATTTAGAGAAACTTGTCCCGATCTGGTTGTTCTAGACGTGATGATGCCGAAGCTCGATGGCTACGGCGTATGTCAAGAGCTACGCAAGGAGTCGGATGTACCAATTATCATGCTGACGGCGTTAGGTGATGTTGCCGATCGGATCACGGGGTTAGAATTGGGTGCCGATGACTATGTAGTCAAGCCCTTTTCGCCCAAGGAATTGGAGGCACGAATTCGTTCGGTGCTGCGACGGGTAGATAAAAATGGCCTGAATGGAATTCCCAGTTCTGGGGTAATCCAAATCGCCACGATTAGAATCGACACCAATAAACGTCAAGTTTATAAGGGCGATGAACGAATTAGGTTGACCGGGATGGAATTCAGTTTACTAGAATTACTGGTGAGTCGATCGGGTGAAGCTTTTTCGCGATCAGAGATTCTCCAAGAGGTTTGGGGCTACACTCCAGAGCGGCATGTGGATACCAGAGTCGTGGATGTCCACATTTCACGGCTGCGTGCCAAATTAGAGGAGGATCCCAGCAATCCAGAACTGATTCTGACTGCTAGAGGTACGGGCTATTTGTTCCAACGAATCATCGAACCTGACGAATTGTAAAACTGTAGGTTGGGTAGAGCTTTTCCTTGGCGGAGCCTCTCCGTCAGAAGAAAACCCAACAGCCATATATGTTATTACGGATGTTGGGTTTCATTCTTCAACCCAACCTACATGTTAATTTTATGAATCAAGATCCGAACCGGATTGTCCGACTCGTCCCTCTATGGGCGGGTGGCATCGCCGGAACGCTATTAATGTTGAATCGGGTACTCACCCCAGAACTGACCGACTCACAGGCTCGATCGGATGCTGTGGGTGTGGTTTTGACTGCGGTATTGATCCTGACTGGATTGCTCTGGCAACAAGTCCAGCCGAGACAATCCGATAGCGTAATCTTAGAGGGGGAACCAGGCTTCGATCTGTCACCAAATTTACCAGAGCAAATCCAAACAGAACTAGCCTGGGCATCCCATCTACTGCTGACAAATACGGTGACTCGATCGATAGTAGTCTACTACCAGGGTAAAGTATTGCTCCGACGCGGAATTTTGGCACCGAAGGCTGAAGTTACTCCAGGTGTAATTCTCGATCGAGTTTTAAGCAAACAAAAAGCTATTTATTTAGTAGATACCAAAGTTTATCCTGGTAGAATCGAATTTGATTATTTACCAGCCAACACTCAAGGGATTATTTGTCAGCCATTAGGTATTCATGGTGTCATGATTTTAGGTGCAAATACACCACGCAGCTATACCAAGCAAGATGAAGTTTGGATCGAGGGAATTGCGGATAAATTGGCAAATAGTTTAGATTTGGCTTTTTCTGTGCCCAAAATTATCGATTAGCAAAACAATTTTTGCCTAAATAGTAATTTAGGCAGTTATTATGTGCATAATAAAACTAACATTAAACTAATTCGATCGTGGCTAAAACTAAACTAGAATCTGCACCTAAAGGCAGCAAAAAATCCGAAACTGAGACCGCAAAGGCAGTCACTAAAGTAGCTAAGTCAGCAAAAGCAGTTGCTAAAATCGAAGCACCAACTGAAGTTGCCGCGATTGAAGCTCCCCTAACTGGAAAAGCTTTACTCCAAAAAGTCAAAGAACTTTCTCATCTTGCCAAGCGAGAAACTGCCAAACAATGTGGCTATATTAAGACTTCGGCATCAGGCGGAGTTCGTACTGATTTATCTGGCTTTTACGATGCTGTCCTTGCGGCTAAGGGTGTTAAGTTAGATGAAAGTAGTAGAGATACTCGCGGTAAAGTTGCCACCTATAAAGCTACCGTCCACAAGAATGGTCAGTTATTAATTGGTTCTGCTTATACCAAAGGCATGGGTCTCAAGGAAGGGGATGTCTTTACAATTAAGCTTGGATACAAGCACATCCACTTGATTCAAGAAGACTAAATCAGTTGGTTAACTTTTATAGATAGATTAAAAATGGGTCGATCCTCACCGAGGATCGACCCATAGATTTGGGAACGCGCTTTAAACAATCACTATTGAAGAACCAGAGTAACATTGGCGTTTTGTAGACCACCACGTTGTTGGACTTCAGATAGAGTTTTGTTGACTGCGTACTTTTGGTTGATAGAGTTGATTAACTCAGTTTGGTTGTGCTTTTTGGCAACGCCCCAGAGATCGGCGATAAGGTCAAAAGAACCATCGCTGTTGCGGGACCAGCCTAAGTCATATTCACCTTCAAGGGTTGCGACGATATCAGCGCGGACACGCTGACCTTGATAGCCGCGCAGATCTGCTTCAGTTTTGACGTTGATACCGAGGTCGCGCAAAGAATTTTGCAAAACTACAGCGTCAGTGATTTTGGTACGGAGAGTGCTAAAGTGGGACATATCGATTTCCTCTAATTAAGATTGAGTTAATAGAAACGACAACTTGAACTGTAGGGTAAGCGATCGAATCTAGTGAATCATTCGATCGTGTTTGGTCTCCTTGCTAGTGTCGATAGGTTTATTATTCCCCAATCGAAGCAACTAGCACCTTAACTCCAAATAGTTGGAGCAAGCTTGGTTAAAACTCCAGTCGGTGATATTCAGCGACTGAGGCAGCGGCGGGGCGTGCACGCTGTCTTGCCCAATCTCGCAAAGCAGTTACCTGCTCGCTCATTGTCCGCGAGAGGGGCAGAGTAGCTTTGATGGCGGCGATGATGTCCAACTGCGTAAACTCTCGGTTCTGGGCAAAGGCATCATACATCGCGGCGATCAAAGCTTGTTCTATTTCAGCACCTGAGAATCCATCGGCAACTTTAGATAGTTGCAGTAGATCGAAACGTTCGAGGTCTCGGTTGCGCTTACTCAAGTGAATTCTAAATACATCTTCCCGTTCGGACTGGGTAGGCAAGTCTACAAAGAAGATTTCATCAAATCGTCCTTTGCGTAAGAACTCACTGGGCAGTCGTTCGACCCGGTTGGCAGTTGCCATCACGAAGATGGGAGAGGTTTTTTCCTGCATCCAAGTCAGGAAGGAACCAAAGATCCGGCTGGAGGTGCCACC
>JAJAYU010000244.1 GCA_026786125.1 Chamaesiphon sp. | reverse complement strand
TCGGTTGGGGAGATTTAGTTGCTAATGGTTTAGATGTCCAGCAGATTCCTGGCAACCACACGACACTAATGCAAGAGCCTCACGTTCAACTTTTGGCTGAAAAATTAAAATCGTCGATCAAAGAAGCTGCTAGATTGGTTACAAGTTGAAAATTAGTTGATACTTCGGCTATGCTCTGCTAAGGCAGACGCTACGCGAACAGTACAAGTAATTGATAATTGATAGTTGTTGGTTTGTCTCCTTCAGGAAATAAACCAACACACCCATCTGATAAAACCTCAAATAAATTTTAGATGTTTACTTGTCGGGATTAAGTACTGACTTATTTAGAAGACTATCCAATCGCTCAGTAGACCAATATTCAGACGGATAAGCGATCGCTGAAATCGAAGATAATCGCACCACCCACGTTACCCGTTGAAAGCTATATTCTGCTGAATCATCTTCACTCCCTGGCACTAAAATTAGTACTTCTACAAACGATTGATCGAGACCAATTGGAATTCCAAAATAACTTTTGTCACGAGTTTCAAACCAAACCTTAATTCCGTCATGCAACGCTGTTTTTAGCCGTTGATATAATAGACTAGATTCTTTGAATTCAGACTTTTTACTCATGATTTAGAGATTAGACTTCAGGGATAGAAATTGAAGGGAATGAGTTAAAATTAGAATCTTTTTGGTAAGTGAAAGATTACTAAGACTGCTTTTTACCAAAGGCAACTTGAAGTGCTAGTCCAATTAGTCCGATCGAAATAATTCCAAATATAGCCGTCCCTAGTGCCGTTGATCCAATAACTAAAGTCCTCAAAGCTGCTGCAATATTATTAGCCATTGTCGTCTTTTGAATCATGGGATTGGTAGCAAAACTAGTAGCAATCTTGATCGTCATTGTATACATGGCGATCGACATCGTGCCAGCAAGTAGCGAACCAGTCAAACAACTTAATGGACTGGGCAAAGACTTTTGTGGTGGTGTAGTTTGAGTCATAGAGTATTAATTTATTAACGAAAACAAGGAATTTAATATCACTATCCTAATAACTTAGTTATCAACTATCAATTATCAATTATCAACTAATTAAACTACTCTGACACCTTGATCGCAAAATTGAGTCACAAATAATTCTAGATCTGGATCGGTAATTGCGGCGCGGACTTGATGATAAAGTTGCTCGGCTTGCGATCGAGAACTTGCTAAACTAAATACCGTCGGCCCTGAACCAGACATCATCGTGCCTAAATTAGGATGACGTTGAAATTCTGTCCGTAGCTGGCTGACTAATGGATAGGCAGGTAATACTACTTTTTCTAAATCATTATAGAGTAGCCCCCCAATCTTAACAGCATCTCCCTCGACGATCGCTTTGACCAAGTTTCCAGAATGCACGCCCTGGGATCGATCAAATAAAGTAGCTGGTTCTTGGGCATATTCATGCTCGAACTCATGGCGATAGGTAGTATACGCCCACGGCGTAGAGACTTCTAGACTGTGATATTTGCCCAGCACCGCATAGATCCCTTCTAAGCTAGGTAGGGGCGAAATCAACTCCCCTCTACCAGTGGCGATGGCAGTTCCGCCAGAAATACAAAAAGGCACGTCAGAGCCTAATTTTGCCCCCAATTCTTGCAGACTAGCTTGAGTGATTCCTAATTCCCACAGCAGATCGATACCGACTAATACCGCCGCTGCATTTCCCGATCCGCCAGCCAACCCAGCCGCGATCGGAATATGCTTGTGTAGAGTAATTTCGACACCACCGTATTTGGCAAAAGCATCAGGAAATTCCTGCTGCATCAATTCCGCCGCACGATAGGCTAAATTAGTTCGATCGAGTGGTACGTCGGGATGTCCGCAATGGAGGATAATATCATCGGTATTCAGGGATTTTAGCTCGACTCGATCGGCTAAATCCACTGTCTGCATAATCATCACTAATTGATGATAATTATCAGGTCTGATGCCGATAATTTCTAGATGAAGATTGATTTTAGCTGGAGCGATTAGGGTGTAAGATTTCATTGAAAGTTTGGGCGAAAATCCCATGCTTTTAGCAATTAAATTTTAGGATGGGCACCGACGCAATATCTGGAGGTTTATTCCGGTATATCAGCGCGTCAACACATTGCCCATCCTAATAATAAGTTTAGAGTAATCTCCAGATAAACGGATAACGGTAAGGTTCGTTAGGATTGTTCAATGTCGCTAAAATCCCAAAAATTGGTGGGACTAAAGTAAAGAGAGTGAATACGCCGCCGATGATCCAGGCGAGTGGAATTGTGATAATTAAAGCAGTGAAGAAGAAGGCTAATGCACCAGTGATTGCCCCATACAACCAAATATTAAAGTGATAATTGAGTGTTTCTTTGGCAGTTTGTTTGATAACAGGGTCATCAAATAGCAATAAAACTACCAGTGGAATTAGAGAAGTAAACAGCAGTGAACCTAAAAAAATAGAGCCGTGGCACAACAACGAAAATAGTTTCCGTTTGCCACTACTGTTGCTGAGATCGCCAGAATTAACCATTTTAAATCCTCAAACGAGTCTAGATAAAAATCTGTTTGTATAAACTCTACCATAGCTTACAGCGGTCTAGTAGTACGTTTTCCCTGGGTGGAAATCCGCAAGCGATGTAGCTGAAACATTCTGGCTTAGTTGGCTTCTATATAATAAGAAGGATTGATTCATCGCTCTCATCTCACACCTCTTGCTAAATGGCTCCAATATCGGGCGCGAACTCCCATCCATATGGATGTGGACGATTTGGCTTCACACTCCTGCTAATTGGTCAAATTTGCCTACATTTAATTCAGGGCAAGACCTGCTGGCAGCGAATTTCAGAACATTTATTTAAGACTGGGCCAGGATCGATGATTCCGGTATTATTGGTAAATGTGATGGCGGGGATGATTTTCACGATTCAGATGGCTAGGCAACTAGAGTCACTAGGTGCTATTAATTCTGTTGGTGGGGCGTTTGCGCTGGCATTTTGCCGAGAACTGGCACCAATTTTGACAGCGAGTGTGGTGGCGGGACAAGTGGGTTCGGCATTTGCCGCAGAAATCGGTGCGATGAAAGTCACGGAGCAAATCGACGCACTGTATATGCTAAAGACCGATCCGATCGATTATCTAATTCTGCCACGAGTGATCGCCTGTTGTGCGATGGTGCCAATTTCGATCGTGTTAGGTTTAGTCTGTGGGATTGGGGGTGGCATCTTTGCCGCAGCGCAATTTTATCAAGTACCGCCGCTTGTATTTCTAGATTCAGTCCGCAGCTTTTTAAAGCCGACTGATTTAATCAATCTGGGATTAAAAGGGATCCTATTTGGCGGCGCGATTGGGTCAATTTCTTGTGGCTGGGGGATGACGACTTATGGCGGTGTCAAACAAGTTGGAGAGTCAGCTACAGCGGCGGTAGTGATATCTGGCGTGAGCATTTTTGCGATCGATCTAGCAATATCATTATTATTTGGCGATCTCCCAATGGGTACGCGGGTTTAAATTAGTGAATAGTGAATAGTGGATAGTGAATAGTTAAAACCAGATATAATCGAGAGACTGAGCCAGCTTATGCAACCGTCCCCATGTCCACCGAAATCCAAACCCAGCTTCAAACCGAACTCGAAATTGCCGTCGAACATCGACGCAATTTTGCGATTATTTCGCACCCTGATGCGGGTAAAACTACTCTAACTGAAAAACTCTTACTGTATGGGGGGGCGATTCATGAAGCGGGTGCGGTAAAAGCCAGACGAGATCAACGCAAGGCGACTTCGGACTGGATGGAAATGGAGAAACAGCGGGGAATTTCGATTACCTCGACGGTGTTGCAGTTTGAGTATCAGGGTTTTCAGGTAAATCTGCTGGATACGCCTGGACACCAAGATTTTAGTGAGGATACCTATCGGACATTGGCGGCGGCGGATAATGCGGTGATGCTGATTGATGCAGCCAAGGGTTTGGAACCGCAAACGCGCAAGTTATTTGAAGTGTGCAAAATGCGGGAATTGCCGATTTTCACCTTTGTCAATAAACTCGATCGACCTGGACGGGAACCATTAGAATTATTAGATGAGATCGAGCAGGAATTAGGTTTACAAACCTATGCCGTAAATTGGCCGATCGGTACCGGAGATCGCTTTAAAGGCGTGTTCGATCGACATCAGCGCAAAGTTCATCTATTTGAGCGAACGGCCCATGGCAAGAAGGAAGCAACTGATACAGTGATGGATCTAGACGATCCGCGCTTGAAGGAAATATTAGATCGGGAATTATTTGAGCAATTACACAGTGATTTGGAACTCCTCGATGGGGTGGGTTCAGATTTAGATCTAGAGTTAATTCATGCTGGTTATATGACTCCAGTATTCTTCGGTAGTGCGATGACCAATTTTGGGGTTGAGCTATTTTTACACTATTTCTTGGAATACGCCCTCAAGCCAGGAAATCGCAATTCTAACATCGGATCGATCAAACCAAATTATCCAGAATTCTCTGGTTTTGTATTCAAACTCCAAGCGAATATGGATCCCAAGCATCGCGATCGAGTTGCCTTTATTCGGGTCTGTACAGGTAAATTTGAAAAGGATATGACCGTCAGCCACGCTCGTACAGGC
>JAJAYU010000243.1 GCA_026786125.1 Chamaesiphon sp. | reverse complement strand
TTAGATACATTTACTATTAATTCTTTCAAAAAGAGACTCATCGCGTGTTAGACACGCGATGAGTCTCTTTTTGAAAGAATTAATAGTAAATGTATCTAAATGCTAGATTTTCCGTGAGAATGTGTTGTTCAATCTATCGATCGAATCAATCAGTAGTTGTTGCTGGGCGAGGACTGGATCGGCAGCTACCTCAGCCATGACTTCCTGGCGCGATAACTTTCGCTTGGCAGTTTCAAACGATCTAACGACCAAGAAAATCACGAAAGAGACCAGTAAGAAGTTAATCACAGCAGATAGAAACAAACCATACTTGACTCCACCAGCACTTAGTTCGGCGATGTCTTTGAGTCTAGCAGCGTCTAAGACTGGAGCTAAAACAACTGGAGTAATAATATCTTTGATGAAAGATTCAACTATTTTGGAAAACGCACCACCCAAAATGACTGCAACGGCTAGATCTAGCACGTTACCTCTCATAATAAAGTTCTTGAAATCGCCAAATAAACTGCCTTGTTGTAATGCAATGATTATTGTATTTTGTTGAAATAGTTATCTAGTAAGAAATTTTACCACTGCTTTCTGATTGCGGACAGTCTTAGATCTGATTTTTGAGAAAACGTTATGACTGGGTATTTTTGATTATGAGCCATTCTATTGTTTAAACACGAGTTTAGGGTAGGGTAACGACTGCCCACCCTACCCTAAAATTCAGGCGATTTATGTCTAATAAATCCGGTAATTTTGTTGGTTTCGGATCGGCTTTTGTGGCGACAATGCCTTGAATATTTACTCGATCGATCGTTTTGAGCTTACCATCGGGTTGAACTTGCCAGATGTCATAAGTCCCGACAACATCGCCTTGAGCGTCGATATCGACATTCCCACTGGCACCTTGATAGTTGATTTTCTTGCCAGCTTTGAGCAGGGTAATCGCTTTGCACAGATCGCCTACTTCTTCGCCACTACCACTAGAAATTTCACGAATTTTACTAGCAATCCCTTCGCCTGTATTAGTTTTAGCTGCTTGAGCTGCGAGCATGATCAATGCTGTAGCATCCCAAGTATGTTGGAGATAAGGCGTGAGCGGTTTTCCGGTTGCCGTCCACAGCTTATTAAAGTCTTCTAGAGCCTTGCCATGCGCCCCAGGCACAGTACCAATTGCCCCATTGATGATAAACTCACCATCTTTGGACTTACCGACTTGATCGGGAAATTTAGGTGAGTAGGCACCATCGGGGAGCATAATCGTTACACCCTTAGTCAAGCCTTGTTCGTAAGCATCTTTCAAGATGATCGCGCCAGTATCAGGATAGACTAGAGCGGCAATAGCTTGGGGTTTACCTTCAAAGATCGCCCTAACTTCCGATGTGAAGCTGACTCCCTTGGGATCGTAGTGAGTAGGTTTGGCTTCATTGGTAATCGTACCACCCAATTTCTTGAAGGAAGCGACAAATTCTTTTTCAAAGCCGATGCCATAATCATTATTGATCGCGATCGTGGCAACTTTTTTAAATCCTCTCTTGATCGCTAATTGCGCCATCGCTTGAGCTTGATAGGTATCAGGTGGGGCAGTCCGCGCCCAATATCCCTTATATTCGCCTTTTTTAGCTCGATCGGTAAATACCGGACTGGTACTACCAGGGGAAATAATCATCGTCTTATTCTGGACGGCAATTGCAGCAGCAGCAGTAGAAACGCCACTACCGAATGCGCCTACTACTCCAGCAACTTTGTCAACGGCAGTAAGCTTAGTCATTGCCGCAGATCCCGCGCTCGGATCGCTTTGATCGTCTTCAGATACCAGAGTGACGGGCGCGCCATTGATGCCACCGCAACCATTGACAGTATCTACAGCTAGTTTAACTGCGCTGGGTAAGGGTTGAGCGATCGAAGCCAAATCCCCAGTACTAGAGAATAAAGCACCAATTTTCAAGCCTTTACTCTGGTCATTACTAGTACTACTAGTGTCATAAGTGGCTGTTGGTGTTCCAACGGTGGTTCCAGCTCCATCCGTTGGTTTAGGATTGCTACAACTGGTAGCTAGTAAACTGGTAATAGTCGTCAGTAGTGCCATCACTACCGCTAGTTTTGGCTGCATGGGTCGATTCTCTGTCAGAGAGGCTTTGCGATCGGGTTTAGTCATAATTAAAAATTTCACTGCTCACACACTCAACAGCATAGTAACTCAATTGAGATCGCACGAGCTACTAATGTAGAATATCTCATAAGCTATCAATCGGGTGTTCGATCGAATGACAGAAATCCAAGCTGTACTATGTGGCTATTATGGCAAGGGTAACGGCGGCGATGAAGCCTTGCTGGTATCGATGTTGGAGATGTTGCCACCCCATGTAAAACCCCTAGTGTTGTCCGCCAATCCTCGTGCTACTTCTAAGAGCTATGGAGTCAAAAGTTACGATCGGATGAATAGCGGTTCAGTAGTACGGGCACTGAAAGAATCCCAAGTTTTAATCTTGGGCGGTGGCAGTCTAATTCAGGATGCTACTAGTATCCGCAACTCAATTTATTACGGTGGACTAATTGGACTAGCTCGGCAGTTTGGACTGCAAACTATCGCCATCGCCCAAGGAATTGGCCCTTTAGACAAGCCCCTTACCCGCTGGATTGCCCAACGCGCTTTTAGTAGCTGTACCGCCCTCAGTGTCAGAGATTCAGCCTCCGCTGCCCTAGTCGAATCCTGGGGGCTTACCTGCGTCATGGCACCAGATCCCGTCTGGAGCATGTCCGCTACCCCCGTCCCCGAAATTGCCAACATCCCTAGCCCAAAAATCGCCGTCACCTTGCGATCGCACCCCCAATTAACAAATCAACGGTTGGATACGATTACCCAAGCCCTAGTAGAACTCCAAGCGGCCACTGGTAGTCATATTTTACTCGTCCCCTTCCAACCCACCACCGATCTAGATATCGCCCAGCAAATCCAGTCCGAACTCACAGATCAGAGTCAAGTAGTCACCCTTACCGATCCCAAACAACTTAACGGTTTGTTTCAAGGAGTGGACATGGCGATCGGGATGCGCTATCACAGTCTCATTATGGCAGCAGCTCAAGGCTGTAAATGTTGGGCGATCGGCTATGACCCAAAAGTCAGTAAACTAATGACAGAAATTAATATCCCTGGCTGGGAACTAACCAATATTCCCGCAGATCCCAGTGAAATTGCTCAGTCTTGGCAACAACATCTAGCCACCGGAACAGCCTTGTCACAGCAATCGATCTCCTCTCTGAGCCAAAACTCTCTGGCTCATCGGGAGTTATTGGTTCAGGCTTTCAGTTCGGCTCCGCTCACTGACCGGAGTTAGGCTTTAGGCTTTCAGTAAGCGCAAAGCGCAGGCGATGCCAACGGCTTACTTCTGCAAAGGCAGACGCTTCGCGAACGGCTACGCTCTGCGAAGGCAGACGCTATTGCTAAGGCAAACGCTCCGCTACCGCGAACAGTACGAGCCTCTCACTGACCGCAGCTAGGCTTTAGGAAGTTTAGATACAAGCATTCTCTCCCAGTCTCCCCGTCCCCCAGTCTCCCCCTCTCCCCATGCCCCCAACAAACGACCTCGACGCACTCGAAACCATCTACACCACGGTAGAATCCGAACCAGATCGCACCGACTGGTTGACAGCAGTTAGCAACCTGCGCCAGATCAACCGTCAACTTATCGAAGAAATAGCCAGATTGGAGCAAGCTTTAGCCTCCACCAAACAGTCCCTACATAGCCATAAAGAGCAAAACCAGAGCCACGAAATCACGATCCTCCAGCACCAAGACGATCTCAGAATCGCCCACGACAGACTGGCTGGAATGTTTCAACAATTAGAAACCTCCCATCAAATCGGGCAACGCCAACAAACATTAGTCGAAAC
>JAJAYU010000242.1 GCA_026786125.1 Chamaesiphon sp. | reverse complement strand
TTCTTCATCACACAGATGAGTACTCACCCACCCAAGCCGATATTTGCAGAAGAACGTGGTGGATCAAAACCAATCGCTGCTAAATCTAAACAAAAACAAAAAACGCCAAAAGCGGCTATCCCTAGCCCAGCACCAGTAGCTAAAGATCCCTTAAATCCCAATGCACCTGAAAAACTACCACCTGAATCATACGACGCAAAAGTCGTCTGGAAAGATGGACTATCACTCAAGAAAGATCCTGAGCCTGGTGCTGAAAAAGTTGGTGGAGTTGCCTTTAATGCCAAGGTTGCCATTGTCAAAACCAGCGATGATAAGCAATGGGTATTGATTCAATCCGAGACAGATAATCTCCAAGGTTGGGTTCGCGCTGGCAATATCGATAAAGCAGCAGCAGCGGCTAATGCAGCGCAGGATAATCCACCAGTGAAGCCGAAGGCTAAGGTGAAGCCTTAGGGGAGACTGGGGGACTGGGGGACTATAACTTTGTTCAGCAAAAACACCCCACCATTCACCATCCACCATCCACCGTTGAGAACAGCTAAAATTAATATAAAATTAGCCTTACAACTTTTATGCTTTTAAATGAACTGACACCTATTCTCAAAGAACTAGCAAAGGAACCAGTCGCTTTTTGTAGTGGTTTCATTTCTGGCGCACTCCGACTAAATCTGACTGATGATCCTGTCAAAACATGGTTAGAGAAGCAAGCCGGATTTACAGCTACTAGCAATCCCAACGAATCTAATGATAAACACAAGCCAAAATCGATCAATATCGACTAGAGTCATCCTAGCAAATCGCTAATTTGGCAGTTGGAGTTTACAAGCACTCAAGATTCTTTGATCGTTATCGCTAATTTTACCGAGTGGTTGATAGGTGGGTTCGCCCATCGTGGGTAGTTTGCTAGCTGTCAACCCTCTGGCATTAAGATTTAGGCTGAAATTGTATTTTTGTCGATCAAATGCATCGGTTAAAGTCACATTTAATCGCGATCCTTGAAACTGTCCTTTAAAGCAATTAAACTCCGATCGAGGTAGATAAAAAGCCCCGACAGCTTTGTTGCCGATCCGCTCAAAGATAATATACTCTTTACCACTCATTTCAGGTCGATTGGATTCACCATATAGGTATACTCCATTAGTCCCTAGAGTTTTGCTCAGTCTGTTGGGAATATCTGCTAGAGCCGTAGTATTATCACCAACAATGGTTGCCAAAATTGCGATCGCTCCACCAATAAACCAGCGTTTTTTGCTGTTGTAGATGGATTTCAACAATGTGGTAAGTAGCATAAATACTAACCCTCTTCTCAAACAGCATCTATTTATTATTATCGAATACTTATTGTTAGCTAAAACAGTCTTGCAACAAAATTAGCTATTTTCTTTAGAGTTGGGTTTATTGGGTAGTCTCACCTAGCTATCAACTATTTTCCTAGGTCAAGGCTACGCCAACAATTATCAATTATCAATTAATTAACTGTCTTCGCTGTAAAATAATTGGGTGATTACCGACTACGGGACTACGGGCGATCGATACACCCTGAGCATCTTGAATTTCTAGCTTACTAAATTTGTTTGCCTGAGCTTGGAGCCATATTTGATTGGTGACTCGATCCTGTCTGTCGTCACCGATCAGATACCAACTGGGATTAAGCTGCACCATTAGTAAATTGCGATTGATATCGACGCTCAGGGTTTGGATCAGATCATCTGAGTATTGGCTAGTAATATCGCTTAATTGACCTTGAATTGCTTCGATAAATACCTGTTCAGGACTACCCTGCAATTCAGTTACCACCTCAATCGGACTGGATACAATCGCAGTGGGTGGACTTACCGCCGAGGAATCGACTCCAGGCACGAATAAGCCATCAATAATCCAGATACTCACCGTTACCAACAGCACCACCAGTGCAGTCAAAATCCCATCAGAGAGCTGACGAATTGGTCTAGGGAGGATGCCACGAAATTGCTGTAATGTAACTGTCCAGAACCCGATAGCTCGATCGCTCTGACTAGGTTTAGCTGGAATAGGCTGATTATCACTGCTAGTTGAAAAACTGCGACTGGGAAGATTTTCATCCCAGACATCTTCATTTTGGGGAGTAGTTACAGAGGTTTTACTGCGGCGCACTTCCTGCATATTGCTATTTTTAACCGTCGCTGCGGGTAGAGCCTCATCCCACTCTTCTAGATCTGGAGTCGTGTCGATCGGTAGTGGTACGACTACTGGTACAATCGGTTGAGCATAAACAATGGAATTATTTTGATCGGCCAATGCTTCGGCATCATCCCAATTGGTTTCCTCATCATCATCAAATCTATTCGCACTTGGAAACTCTCGATCGTCAAGTTCAGTCTGAGATCGAGTACTGTTATAGCTGAAATTTGCCGTAAAAACTTCAGGCTGATCTGGCTGCTTTTTGCCAAACCGCCCGAACAATCCTTGGATTAGTTTACCTGTCCTCGATCGGGGTGCCATTGCGGTAGGAATAGTTTCACTCCTTTCTAATTTATCATCTTTAGTTAAGTCAGCCCATTACAAATAACCAAAATTTATGAGTACCAACCGTCGTCAATTTTTGATTGGAGCTGGTTTAACTGGCTTTGGGCTGGCTGGAGCAGGTAAATTGCTAGCAGATCGATCTGATCCTAGTATCGATAGTGTAAACACTGTCGTTAGTGAGAAAGTACCCACAGTGGCGATTCCAACCACGAAGTTATTGCAGCGATTTGCTGTTATTGCGGATACAGGCGTAGGTAGAGATGTCAAAATTGGTCGATACGAGACTAAGCAATATGCTGTTGCTGATGCGATGACTCGTTACCATCAAAAAAATCCGTTTAATACAGTTCTGATGGTCGGAGATAATATCTATAATAAGGGCGAGATGAGCAAGATCGAAGAAGCTTTTGAGATCCCTTATCGGAAGTTACTCAGTCAAGGTGTAAAGTTTTACGCCGCGTTGGGCAATCATGACGTGCGAACTAATAATGGCAAAGATCAAATTAATTATCGTCCATTTAATATGCAGGAGAAATCTTACTACACTCACACACATGGAGATGTACAATTTTTTGTATTAGAAACTACTTCTCTGGTCAAGCCAAAATCTCCAGATAGAGTGGCACAATTAGATTGGCTTGATCGATCATTAGCAGCGAGTAAAGCTAAGTGGAAGATCGTTTATGGGCACCATAATATCTACTCTGCTGGTGTATATAAAATCGATGCCGCGATGAAAGCCGATGTCGCCCCCATCTTGAAAAAACAAAACGTTCGGTTATGGATTAATGGTCACGATCATAATTATCAACGATCGAAACCAATTGACGGCACTACTTATCTAGTCTGTGGTGGTGGTGGGGCAAATTTATATCCAGTTGCAGCACAGACTTGGACAGCTTTTGCCGCAAGTGTTCACAGTTTTGGGATTGTCGAAGTATATCAAGACCAAATTCTACTAACCGGAATCGATAGTAAAGGTCAAATAATTGATCGAGGACTAGTTAACTTATTTGCTTGATTTGATCGATCGCCCAGTTGGGACAACCACGCTGAATTTTGGTTACTTTACGGTTGATTTCTTCACCTTGAGCATTTTTTAATACTTCAGTACGAACGATCGGATCGCCCTCTTGAAGATAGGTGGTGAGGACATTCATCGCTTTAATTTTAAGTGCTGCTTGGCGTTGGGAGCCAGAGAGTATTGGCTCAGTTGTGATTGGCTTTGAAGCTGGTAGTTTAGAGCTTACGACTGGTGTAACAGGTAGTGGAGGAGTCCGATCCGAGTTGGATTTTACTGGTGGTTGTGTGTGAATTTTAGTTGGCTTTGGTGCAGGTGGGGGAACACTATCTAGGATATTATTACCGCTTAATAATGTACCAATATTATAAATCTCTTCAATTCGATCGATATCCTCGGAATCTTCGGTATTAAAGGTACTAAGATAGGCTTCTAGATCGATATATTCGTCTGGTTCTGACACCCAACCGATCGGATCTTTGTGGGTAGAGGTACTGCCATAGCTTAAATCGGTTGGAGTTGCTAAAGATCGATCGCGATTATTGTAGTTGTCTGTTTCATGGATCGTATCTTGTTCCGAACCGATCGGTAGTATCTGTTCATCTGAATCAATCCAGACGATATATTCTGCTGCTTTGATCGAGATTTCACCTCTAGCTGTCAGTAGAATAAAACTACCTTGTTTGGGTTGCAAATCTTTAACTGGAAACCAATTACCTTTACTAAAAATTAGTATGTCAACTGGTGCGCTAGCAACATTAAGTTGGTAACGTTTATTGTGCCACCAAGTCCGCCATAGTTGCATGACCTCGGTATAGTGGAGGTGATATCCATCGGGGACTTGATAGTAATGATACTCAGCAAATTCTGGGTGAGATGATTTTTGTCTGGCAATAAATCCAGCAGCTATTAGTGCTTGAGTAATGATCTGCTTATCGGCAAATTTATTACTAACTAGAACTTTTCGTTGCCACTTGTTTACCTGCTTACTGATTCCGACCAATTGGGCATTATTATTGCTCAAGCGGATCGATGTTTCTGTATATTCCAGCTTTAAATTGCCACTAGAAATAGCCTGTTTTTGGCCTTGGACAAAATATCTAATTATTTCTGATTCTTTTATCATCGGATTGAGAGATCTATTACCCAGGGGATCGGTGCTGCCTGATGTCAAGCGATTACCAACGCCAATGGATGTGTAATTTGTGTCTGCCATAGCATCGTACCAGCCCAGATTTAGCTATTGTAGAGTTTTTTAGTACAAGCTTAACTACGGCTTAGTAGTAGCCAGGATTTTGATCTAAAGATTCATACTTGTCTGTTTATTTTAGCCAGCCGATTTTGCGATCTGGCAGTGGGTGCGGCGACTTTGAGCCGTTTGACTGAGCGGGAAAGTGCAAGTAAAAAAATCACTTATCTCTGCTACACTAGAAAGGCTGTGCCTATTATATATATACTCTTATGGCAGTTCCTAAGAAGAAAACCTCCAAATCAAAGCGTGACAAACGCCGTGCAACTTGGGTCAACAAAGCCGCGATCCAAGCTAAGAAAGCACTTTCACTAGGCAAATCCGTACTCACTGGGAGATCGACTAGCTTTGTGTATCCTCAGCCTGATGCAGACGAAGCAGGCGAATAGAGACTTTTTCCGATCCGAGTGGTTAATTTGGATTTTAATTGGGAAAGATGTATTTATAGCGATCGATTAAGGGCAAAGATACCGTCTGGATCTAAACAATCGAGACGGAAATCTCCGTTTATTTGTACTCATAGGAGAAGCTATCTATACTATTTTGACCTCGGTGATGGTGCTTGTAATGGGCATCACCGATGGCAATATTAATCTACCAATATGTCTCAGCTACCAATTCTGTGGATTTTGCCACTACTTATACTGACTATGCCACTAGCTGGATTCGCTAGGGACGTAGCTCTCTTACCCCTCAAATTGGGACGAGAGTATACAGGATCATTGACACCATCGCCCACCAATCCGCAGGGTGAAGTC
>JAJAYU010000241.1 GCA_026786125.1 Chamaesiphon sp. | reverse complement strand
TAGTGCTGAATCTCTACTCCTGCTTTTAGTCGATATTTTCCGTTCTTGCTTATCCTTTCGCTCTCGCAGTGTGGACAGTTCATCGTTTATTCCTCCCTTCTTGACTCTATTTTACCCCATCACTAATCTAAGAGCCAGTGCCCAGCAACGACAACATCTCATCTCGATTTACAACCTAAGGGATTACCTGTTCTATCTCTTGCCATTTTTTAATCCGTCGAACTCACGTTTATTCTACGCATTCGCGACTTGTCTGGAAATCAATCGTGCAAACAAACCAGTCGAGTTGGCAGCTAGCTCGCTAAACTTGCCATGCTGAACGATTTGTCCTTTCTCTAGCACATAAATCCGATCGGCATTTTGAATCGTACTCAATCGATGGGCGATGACGATCCGTGTCACTTGGAGCCGATCCAAACTCTGACTGACGATCGCTTGTGTGGTGTTATCCAATGCGCTTGTGGCTTCATCAAATAATAGAATTCGTGGTTTATGTACCAAGGCACGGGCAATCAAGAGTCGCTGCCGTTGACCGCCAGAGATATTCCCGCCGCCCTCACTGACCATTGTATGCATCTGCATCGGCATATCTTCGATATCCTTTGCTAGACCAGCCATCCGTGCGGCAGACCAGGCATCATCTAAAGTTATTTGACCGCTACCACTGATATTCTCAAATATCGAAGCCGAGGTCAATTGTCCTTGCTGAAGTACTACCCCAAACTGTCGCCGCACGGCATCGACATCTAATCCCGCTAAATCTTGCCCATCATAGAAAATCGCCCCATTTTGGGGCGATTCAAATCCAAGTAACAACCGAAGAATGGTCGATTTACCACTGCCAGATGCTCCCACCAAAGCGATGAATTCTCCTGGTGCTGCCTGAATGCTAATATCGTTCAAAATTAATGGTGCATCGAGTTGATAGCGAAAGGTGACTCGTTCGATCGACACTCGACCAGACAATCTACCAGGATCGGCCTTAGTGAGATCGATTTCTGGAACGGCTTGGAGAATGGGACGAGTCCGCTGCCACTGGGGAATAACTTGGAGAATTTCAGTGACCGTATTGCTCAAAAGTGTCGTGCCTTGAGTAAAGCGACCGAATGCACTATTAAAAGCCAAAAACGTACCCAACGAAAAGGCAATCGCTTCCGTCCCTACAGGTACTGGGCGATCTAACATGCGAATGGCAAACCAAAATAGTAGACCGGAACTGGCGATCGGCATCACCGTATTGAATAGCACCACAAAATCCTCGATCGACTGAGTGCTCGATTCTAGTTTGACTTGCCGAGAAAATTTCTTACTCCATGCCGCAAAAGCTCGTTCTTCGGCTCCCGCAATATGGAGCTTGGCGATACCATTCATTAGTTGGACGGTTTGACCGAAGATTTCACCGCGCACTTCCAGAAGGGGGCGGACTTTGGATAGGAGCAGCAGACCACAAGCGATCGTCACGACGATCGTGACTGAAGCAATGCCGACGGCAACTAGAGCTAATTCATAACTGTAATAAAAGAGCTGAGCGAGGTAAAACAGAGTGAAAAAACTACTAACCAGATTGACTAAATTTCGACCGCTGAGCTGGCGACGGATGGCACTGACTGAAGAGACGCGGGATTGGAGGTCGCCTGTCGTGTATTGGCGGAAAAAAGAGACTGGTAAATTCAATAATCGATCCCAAACACCAGCTTGGGCAACATGATCGGTCGTTGTTTCCAATCTTAGCAACGAGAAACCCTGAGCCAGTTGAAAACAAGCCGTACCGAGCGCAGCTACTAATAATCCCAGGCCGATTTGCAGTAACAGACCCCGATCGCTATCGGGGATCGCACTATCCATAATAATCTGAGTGGCATAAGGAATCGCTAAACCTAACAGAGCTACCAGAACAGCTGTAAAAACGATCGCGAGAATATCGCCCTGCCGACCCTGCAAGCTGAATTTTAGAATATCGAACGCTCGTATCGCTCGATCGGGTAGGGAGCGATATAGCATGTAAGCTACAGGCGAAATAGTAGCGGCGAGTGATTCGGTAATAGGCTGGGGCTGGGCGAATGGAGGCTGAAAAACTTCATAGCGACGACCCTGTGTGGGGAGTAAGGCGATCGGTTGTAGATCGGTTTTGGTGTAGGCAATCAGTGAGCCGTTATCCTGCTCCCACCAGCGATCGCGCAAGAGTACGCGCCGCATCCGCAGGCGGGAGGCTCTGACGATCGCTGCTAAGGGGTCTTTGCTCTGGATGGCTCGATCTGAACGCGCTGGGGGGCGGATTTCCATGCCTAAGATATGCCCGACTGCACCGACGACTTGAAGCAATGGGTCGCCAGTAGTCATAAATCGCCGCTGAGGATTGGGTAACGTACCTGCTAGAGATTCGAGAGTTTGGAGGGTAACTTCTTGGTTTAATTGAGTACGAGCGGTAAGGCGAGCTTGCTCGACCTGGAGCTGACAGGCATTACTCAGGCGAATACTTTGGAATAGACAACGATGAAATCGCTCTAGCCCAGACAGCAGTGCCGTTGGCGAAATATTATTGAGGGGGTGGGTAGCAATTTGCACCTCGCCTACAGATGATAGCCAGATTTTGGCAGGTAAGGGTAGGGCTTCAGCGGTGAGTATTAGTTCTTCAATCCCTTGCAAACAAGCGGTACCCGATTGCATTTCGACCCAGCACACATCAGTAGTTTGTAAGGTTTGGCGATCGATTAATGAATAGTGGGCTGTTAATTCCGCTTGGACTGGCGCGGTGGGAAATGGTTGGGTAGCCAGAATCGGCACGAGGAGATCGAACCAATTCTGAAGCCAAGTGGAGATGCGCGGATCGCTTTGCTGGCAGAGTTCTACCCAACATTGAGGATCTAGTTTCAGGATTCGAGCGGAACCGAGGGGGACGGCAAGGAGTCGAACTGAAGGATCGGTGGCTCCAAACATGGCAGCCTGTGGTTCTAAGGTGCAGAGGTATTGACGTTGACCGATGGCGCTCCCCTCTTGGGGATTGTCGATCGACTCAGTAGTGATGACGAAAATGGCGATCGACCCAGCTTCGACGACCCAAACTTGCTGGGGATCGTTGAGGGGTAGGGGTTGGGAGCCATGTAGTTGGGAGCTGGTGCCGCGTAGGTCGATCGCCATCATGTTCCTCCTTCGGTACTAATTAATTTGGCATAGATACCTGGTACCGACCAGAGCGATTGGTGGGTACCACGTTGAACGACTTTACCCCGATCGAATACGATAATTTCATCGCAATCTCGGATTGTGCTGAGGCGGTGAGCGACGATGATACAGGTGCAACCTCGGCGGTGCAGGTGCCCATCGATCGATTGTTCGGTTTCAGCATCGAGGGCACTGGTAGCTTCGTCCATGACGAGGATGCTGGGATTGCTGACTAGGGCACGGGCGATTTCCAGTCGTTGACGTTGTCCGCCACTGAGATTCGCACCGCCTTCATTGAGTAGGCTGTCATAGCCACTCGATAGTGCCAAAATCGTGCTATCGATCGCGGCATCGGCACAGGCAGCTTGAATTTGCTTCTGTAGGATAGTGGTATCCCAGAGGGTTAAGTTGTCGCGAATGGTGCCGCCGAATAGGGCGACATCCTGTTCGACCATCGAGATCGAGTTAGTGAGGATGTGATGGGGAATCGTCGATCTGGGTCGATCGTCAAATAAAACTTCCCCAGCCCACGGCTGATAAAGTCCGCTAACTAGCTTGGCGACGGTGGATTTGCCAGAGCCGCTACTGCCGACTAGAGCCACCCGTTGGCCTGGTTGGATCGTGAGGTTGAAATCGGTAATTAATGCTGGTGCAAGGCGACTGTAGCCAAACGTCAGTTGGCGAAGTTCGACGCGACCTTGAAGTTTGGGTACAGCGTATTGAAGTGTGGTGTTTTGCTGGGTAGGATGTTGGGAAGACAGAATAGGATCGATTGGGTTGTCGAGTACATCATCGAGTCGCACCAGATCGCCTTCTAGTTCTTGGAGCGTAGTGGCAAAGCTGACGAGATTGTTAACGGGTTGTTGGAAGCTGAGCATCAGACCTTGGAAGGCAATCAACATCCCGATCGACAGATGCCCATCCATTACTCGCAAACCACCGACGACCAGCAGTCCAGCGGCGGAAAGCGCCGAGAGCAGCACGGGGAGAACTGAAAAAGTCTGGTTGGTAGCTTCTAGCGTTTGTTGGGAGTTGAGGGCTTTGGTATAGTAGCCAGACCAGCGGCCAAAGAAGTCCGATTCGAGGGCGGATGCTTTAAGGGTTTCGATGCTTTGGAGAGCAGCGATCGAGACACCGATTGCCTTACCCTGTTCGAGCATTAACTTTTGATTGGCATCGATCCGTTGGCGGGAAATCTTTTGCAAGACGATCGCGTTAATCGCCGCGAATCCGACGATGATTGCGGTCAGTACCCAGTCGTACTGCACCATGATCGCAGCATACAGGATTACCATGAGGCTATCGATCGCCGTAGTGGCTAATTTACCTGACAGGATGTCGGCGACAAAATCGTTGAGGTGAGCGCGATTGCTAATTTCACCTGCATATCGTTGGGCATAGAAACTCATCGGCAATCGCAGAATATGCCACAGAAAGCGACTGGACATCCCAACATGCAGTTTGACCCTCAGTTTGCGGAGGTAGCGGAGGCGCAGCAGCGTAATTGCAGCTTGAAGAATGCCTGCAATGCCCATCGACCATAGCAGTGGAAACAACCAAGCCCGTCGCCCTTCGATTAAAATATCATCGACAAATATCTGACTGAAGACGGGAATTACCATCCCAAGCATGGTCAGAAATAAGCCAGTCACCATGCAGTAAAGCAAGGCTCCAGTCGAGCCGCGCAGTCTTTTCCAAAGGGCGGCAACCATATTACCTTTGTGCCCTTGCTTTTGAAATTCTATCCCAGGTTCAAAGGTCAGAACTACACCAGTGTAGCCTTCGTCAAATTCTTCAGCGGTAATTTGACGCGGACCGCTACCAGGATCGTTGATATAGACTCGATCGCCACACAAGCCATCTACCACGACAAAGTGATTGAAATGCCAAAATACAATGTAGGGGAGTTTAAGTTCGGCTAGTTGGGCTAGTTCTTTCTTGAAGCCCTTGGCTTCCATGCCATACATTTTGGCAGCCTTAATCATATTGGAGGCTTTACTCCCATCCCGCGATACGCCACATTCGTAGCGAAGTTCGGGCAGCGGTACGATGCGACCGTGGTAAGCCAAGATGCTACCCAAGGCGGCAGCACCACATTCAACAGCTTCCATTTGCAAGACAGTAGGAGTCCTGACCCGCCTGGTTTTGGGGAGGATTTTTTTTGTAGTAACGGCGACACTGGCTGTACTAGTCCAAACCACTGACTGACCTCAAGATTGGTAATACAAAGGTGATGGGGGCGCGTTCTTCGACTTTGACGCGGACGACCGTGGTAGTACCTGGGGTGATCTTCCCCGCTGGCCCAGTGGAGGAAGACCATTGATAACCGCTAGGGGTTTTGGAGTCGCGTTCCAGTCGGGCGGTAACTTGAATTAATCCTTCACGTTTTTTTGCCAGCGTATAGGCTAGATCGGAGTTGCCAATTTCATGGGCAACTGTTTCGCTGGTGATAGGGAAGCGCGAGACAGCGATGATTTTGCCAACAATACCGCCAAAGCGTTCGCGTTTGACGGTTTGGGGGGTAAGTTGGATCGACATCCCTGGCTGGATTTTTTTACCTTCTGCCACAGTGAAGTAGGTAATACTAGAAAGAGCTTTGGTAGAGTTTTCTACTTCAATCGTTGCTAATCTCCCTCCAACTGCGACAACTTCGCCTGGTCTTTGCGTGACTTCTAACACCCGACCGCTATAGGGACTGATAAGTTGACTGCTATTGCCGATTTGGATTTCGAGTTTGGTGATTTCCCGCTGGAGTTCGGCGACTTGATTGTCGCGGGTGGTTGTGTCTTGGAAGCTTTGTTTGGATTGCGTAGCTTCGCGGCTATTGAGGTCTTCAAGTTCGGTTTGTAACTTGGCGATTTCGTTTTGGTTCCGCAGATAGGTTTCCTGGGTGATGGATTCGTCTTGTTCGAGCTTTTGCAGATCGGCTTGGCTACGGGTAATGTCATTTAGGTTGTTAATGTATCGCTCCTGAACGTCGTTTTCTTTGGTGTCGGCTTCTCTAAGCTGGGTGTTGAGTTGGGCGATGTCTTCTTGCTTTTTCTGGTATTCTTGCTCGGCACGTAAGTATGTTTCTTGGCTGATTACGCCCTTAGCGAAGATCTCCTTAAATTTGGTGGCGCGACTCTGGAGGACGGGGAGCTGGCTAGTATCCATTCTAATTTGCTGCTTTATAGCGAGCCGTTGCTGCTGGATCGCAGCTTGACCTTTTTGTTTGAGAATGGGACTGAGTGCCTGTAGTCCAGCGACTTTTTGTTCGAGTTGGCGACGCTGTTCTCGAATCGATTGTTGGCTTTTGGATTTGAGGATGGGAGCGAGGGATTGAAGTTCTTGGATGCGGGCGGTGGTGATTTTACGCTGTTGGGCGATTAATTGTTTTTCACGATCGCGGACTTGAAGTTGGAGGGTTTTGCTGGCGAGGTTTTGGGATTGGAGTTCTTGGAGTTTGTTTTTTTGCTGCTGGAGCTGTTTTCGTAGTTCGCTTTGATCGATCGTACCGATTACTTGATTTTTTTTAACAATGTCATTGGCTTTGATGTTAATGGTGCTGAGTTGTCCGGCACTTTTGATTTGTAAAGGAACGACATTACTAGGGTGCATTAGAATGCCCTGACCTTCAACTGTTACAGGAATTCTCCCAAAAACACTCCAGGTTCCACCAACGATCGAGATAATACCGATCGCAGCAACTGGTAATAGACTTTTGGGACTAATTACCTTCATCAGTTGGTCTAGTGCCTCTGGTGAGGATAGCCGCTCTAGTGATTCATCACGAAAGATCTTGCGTTTGGAATTGAGCATAGATTTTACAATATTTTATGAGCATTATTTTGTAACGATTCCATGACAAAGGCTAACTCATATTCATAAATTATAAAATTAAAGAAGTGGATGGGTATAGTGTCCACTCACTTCCTTGCAATATCATAAAAATGACTTATGTATCAAGTTTGGTAGAGATCGATAGGATTAGAATATTATAATAATAATCATTCTTCCCCCAGCTACAGACTCCAGTTCTTCCATGCTGAGTTCTCCATTTTGACGAGATTTCTGAACATATGCCTGTAGTTCTTCAACATTAAATTCATAACCTTTATCGCATGCAATCCGGAGAATGTCTTCGGGCGCGATTCGGGTTGTAGGCTGAGAGTCATTAGCACTTGTCGAACCAGCATTTTTCACTAATTCTTTCAATTCGCTGTCTGTTTTAATATCTTGGAAGAAATCAGCAACTGTTTTATGAGACATAATTATTAACTACTATACAGTAGGAGGAACTTTTTACAATATAAGTCAATTCATTCATGTAATCAATACATTATTTTTAGATCGAAACTCACTTTATTTTCGTTTTGACAAACACTTTAATCAATCTCTACTGTGGTATAAAAAATTCTACATTCTGTAACTTGTAAGCCATTCTTATTAAACCGAGGATTTACATTGTAAAATAAGCGAGGTAAAACAAGCGAGTTATGGTATCTGTAGAATACAGGCTTTTATGAAATTACTTTATTAATTTCATTCAACAAATAATCAAAAATTCTTTTCAATGTATGGTTGAGGAGCTGCAACTTTAATCATTAACTTTGATGGTCTATAATTGCGAGTGATAACTTGCGGACAGCGAAGACATGCTGATATTCCTTCCTGATTCCACCACTGACAATGGCGACGAATAGCACAAGGAGGTAAGTTTTCTGCAACTACGGGCAGATCCTCGACTACTCTCTTCACCAATCGACAATCCTGCCCATTTAAATGCTGACAACTTTTTTCTTCACAAGGAGCAGCAATACGTAGAACTTCTCCAGGTTCGACTCTACTTCCCACCTTTGATATCAACTTATGAGATGGCTGGGATTCTTTTAAATAGCTGATTTTTGGTTCGTCTATCGTGCCGCTGACCATTCCAAAGACAAAACCTTCTTCTGAGTCAGATGGAGCACTCGGACATAGATTGGCAACACTAGCTTTTTTTAAATCTGTCATTGTCTAATCCTATGAGATCGAGAAATGCTTGATTAAAATATTAAAAGTTATAAGGATGAATTGATAATCAATGTTTTCCCATAATATTGCAAATGAGATCGAAGCAGCCATAAAAATATTCATGACAACTTGATAAAACACTTTTGCTGACTTATCTATTGTCGGGAGACATATTGACTGCCTCCCAAAATTAATGACTCAGATCTAACTCTGCTAAAACTCGATCTAAGCTTCAAGGAATCCTACCAGTCTCTGGAGATACCACCTAAGATTACTCCCCCTGCGACTTCATCCAACTCAGATTCAGACAGTTCTTTTCTAGCTTCAGCATTCTCGATCGCAGCATCGAGAACTTCATCGATATTTTCAGTGGGAAGATTGTTGCTTTCTTTTGGATGTACGCTCATAATTGAATCAACCTAGATTAATTGAAATTACATTTTTATAAAATTTCGACCGCAAGTTACTACCCAATTCTACAGTAATACAATTACTTACAAATTCGTTAAGTATTTTTGCCTACTAGTGCATAATTAAGTAAGACATGGACTGTCTCACACGTTCGAGGGCAATTTATCTACGCCTGATATAGTCCAACTGTGTGACCACCGATTATTCCTCCAGCAATTTCATCCAACTCAGCTTCAGACAGTTCTTTTCTAGCTTCAGCATTCTCGATCGCAGCATCGAGAACTTCATCAATATTTTCAGTGGGTTGATTTTTATTTTCTTTGGGATGTTCGCTCATGATTGAATCTACCTAAATTAATTAATATATGTTCTTTCGATAATTAGATAATACGTCGTTATCTAAATCGATAACAATGTAATTTTTCTAGGTTAATACTCTATTATTTTTAGTCGAACGTATTTTGCAACACAATGATTAGCTGTCGATCCTAAATTGCCCCACAGTGTAACTTCTTCATCATCTGCCCCAGCAGCAACTCAAACCGTCGTCCTGCCAAGCCCATCCGATCGATCGTTTCCATCTCTAATTCGTCCTCTTCGCCCCCTGTATAAACCCATCGCCCATAGCCCAGCCGCCCATAGACCCCTTGCAATCGATCGCCCATGACGGCACTCAACACCTGATAAAATCTGCCAGCAAAGCCCAAATCCTGCTGCAACTTGGCTAACAACACACGCCTTGGTACTGCCAAAACAACAGCGTCAGTCAACGTCTGGATCGTTACCCGTCCCAACTGCCCATCCAAAAATGGCGACTCGCCAAACAACGCTCCTTGACCTAACTCTGCCACCGCCTGACCGATCGATTCCCGGCCCTCGATCGCGGCAAAAGCCTGTAACAAAGGATTCATTCTTGCCTCCTCCCACAGCATTAACAACCTGCCATCTAATAGCAGGTACAGAGAGTCGATCGCATTCCCCGCCCGTACCAACACCTCTCCCGTGGCTACATGTCGGACTTCACCCATCGCCATCAACCATTCCACATCGCTATCGTGAAACTCCCCAAACACCAGCCATACATCCCGTAACAGCTTCCCCTGAGCCAAACTACGCCGCTCCAAGCGGCGCAGCATCACCTGCAACCGCCCCGCCAACAATATTGCCAGAAACTTATAAAATCGTCCTGCAAATCCTATGTCCATCATGATCTTTGCAACCAGCCCTGCGAGCGGTACGGCCAAAACAGTACAATCTTCTTTCGCCACTACTGCCCCCTGCGGTAGTGGTGCCACCAAACCAGGGAGGCTCCCAAAAATATCCCCGCACTCCAATGTGAAAATTTCTCGATCGGTCGTTTCCCCCTCGATTGCCGCAAACGCCCGCTGCAAAGGATCTAACTCCGAACTCGGCATCATCACCGTTGCCCAGCCATCTAGCAATAAGCAGAAACTTTCCTCGACTGTCCCTGCTGAAACCAAAACCATCCCACTTGGTATCGTTCTCTGTACCCCTGCCTGCTTCAGCCAAGCGATATCATCGGTCATTAATTCGCGTAACAATACTTCCGTCATCGCTCAGACTCCCATGAATTGATTATGTTTTCCCGAGTTATTTTGTAGATCGATTGCTAAACCTGTCAGCAGTTTGACTCCATCACCAGATGCAATTTGCTCCAGGGTGAGATAGCTTAGTACCAACACTAAATAGCGAGCGGCTACTCGATCCCCGATCGATCGATAGGCTGCTTCCAAATTCCGCGCTGCTGCTACGACCAAATCTTGCAAGACTCCAAAAGCCCCGTCAGAGAGTTGTGGTTTACCGCGATAGTTACCCAACCGACCGTCCGATCGATATTGTGGGTAAGATTCCAAACCTAAAAAGTACAAAAACCAATCGGCGCGGTAATCCCCCATCGCTCTCACCAACCCCCAATAGTCAGCGATTAACTCATCGAGCACATTGTTCTGCATCGCTCCCAAGCATCGCTTCGTCCAATAGTGAATCGACTCGTGTTCTAGCCGAATTTGGCGCGAGCGATTCCGCCACACATCATCTGTCAATCCCAATTCTGATGCAGCAACATTGCTATAAGGACTATCGCTCAAAATCATCAATCGATCTTGATAAAGTTCTTTTTGGGATAGCAGTCGCTGCCAAGCTTGCTCCCAGCTCTCGGTTCCTCCTTGCAACACCCACTCAGTGCGGTAACGCTCGACCCGATCCCAGTTATTCAAACCTGCTACCATACAGGCTCCCATCGCCGCTGGAATCGGTAGGGGTTCGTTACGGCGGCTCAATGCTTGCACCAACCGCTCAAAATCCACTCGATCCCCCGCAAAAATGACTGGAATCGGCCCCGCCCAAGTTTCATGGATAAATAGCTCTAATCGCTCTGGCGATCGTAATTCCAACCCTACGATTCGATCGGGGATCGGCAATCCCCTTCTGGTACTATCTCGATACTCTGGCAGATCTGACAGTCCCGCTGAGATCGGCCAGCGTAACTGCACCAACCGCCGTCGCAGACTCTCCCACACCCCTAGCTCGGCAGCATCAGCCAGATATTCTCGCCATATTGCTACATGAGCCTCTGGTCGAGCATCCCAGTCGCGATCGTGGTCGAAAATATTTTGGTTGTAAGCTAATAACTCTAAAATCTCCGCATCGCCAGCCCTAAGGTCTACCAACACCTGCCGCCGCTGTTCTAACCGCACCTGAGCCGTAGCTGTTAAAGCATCAACTGTTGTCACCATCACACACAGACCCCCACCAGTCGTTCTGCGACTCCACGCATGGTAATAGAAATCGGATGTTCGGGATAGTGTAGACAGAATACACCTTGACTCGCCATCTGTGCGACCTCGATCGCTAATGGCAATACGCCCACTACAGGTACTTGATAAATTTCTTCCACCTGTCGTTGTAAATCTGGAGCAGACATTTCTGGTAATGCCTTATTAATCAGCAAAGCCATCTTCGATACCTGCAATTTGCGAGCGACATCCACCGTTACTGCCGTGCCCTGGAAATCCTGATTATCTGGTCGCAGTAAGATTAGCAGCAGATCGGCGATCCCGATCGCCAACAAGGTTTCCTCATTCAGCCCCGGATGGGTGTCGATTAACAAATAGTCCAATTTCAAACTCCGAATCAGATCCTGGAGACCGTCATTCAGATGCATCACATCATAACCTTCACGTAAAATTCTGGCGATCTCGTTGGCCTTAATACTTGCAGGTACTAAATGCAGACTTCCTTTAACTTCTGTTGTCGTAGCTGCCTTGAGTATTGGCGTTAAATCTACTGCGGCATCCTTCATCCCGCACCGCCCCCACAAATAGTCATTTAAGGTAAAATTTATTTCCTCTGGAGTCAGACCCCAAATCACATGAATGCCTGGTGATTGAATATCCGTATCGATGATGCCTACTCGTAGCCCCTGGAGCGCGATTAATGCCGCCAGATTAGCGATCGTGTTCGACTTGCCCGTTCCACCTCGAAACGAATGTACCGCAATGATTTCTGCCATAACTAACTCCTGTAGTAAATATTAATTTTTGAATGTAAGGCGATCGGAGCAATTGAAGATTGAGGGTTCGTAAAAAAACACAGACTTTACACAGGCGATCGCCTTTATGCGGATCTTGTCCTTATCCTCATGACATTCACGTAGAGTAAATTACCATGAAGGACATATTTAGACCCGCTCTTTAATCGACTGCACCCGATTTTGGAGCCGCTGAAAGTAATCAGTTTCCGTTTCTGCTCCGCTCTGCTTGTGGTTGCGTAGCTGCCGAATTTTTTGTTGGAGCTGCATAAATCCATCACTTTCAGTAATTTCCGCCACATCTTGTTCGCGCTGCTGCCGATCGATCTGGATTCGTAAAGACTGGACTTGGTGCTTGAGTTGAAGATCCCGACGGTGCCGCTCGTCAACCATTTTCAAGAAAGCGCGCACTAACTGTCCCAGGTCGTCAGGAGTGGCGGCAAACTTAGCTAAATCTTGATGAATCTGCTCGATCGAGATTTCATCTTCCGATCGTTCCAAGGACTGAGCCGCGATCGTCAACCCCTGAATCGGACGAGAGATGCAGGTTCCCAATAACATCGCGATAAATGCTGCGACGATCCCTACAACGATCGCACCCTGCAAATTCAGCCGAGTAATGTCTGATAGTGGAGCCTGAAACTCAGACTGAGAGCGAATAAGCCCCAGCACCCAAGGCTGAGTAGCCAAGGTTGTAAAGCCAATTATTTGGGGCGATCGCTCTAATGAAGGCTGATAGCTGATATGTCCCGAGGTGTTAGTTGCCGCAATCGGCGGTAAGTCTGGCGTAACATTAGCGATCGGTCGATCGACTAAAGACAATTGAGGCTGACCGATCCTCGTCCCTCGTTCGTCAATGAGAAAAAATTGTCCAGCAGTTTTGGGCGGCAACACGCGACTTACCCCCGACCAGATTGCTGCCTCTTTCAATTTCAACAACACCGCGCCAGACCGATGATTCGCAGCTAATTGATGAGTGACAAACAGACCGAGATAATCCCGCACATTGCCGTGTAAGTGAGGGAACACCTTAGTTTCCGGCAGGATGTACGTCTGTCCGACAAATTGATGTTTGGTGGCAGTCACACAATTGCCTTGGGGATCTAGGAGTAAAATCGCCTCGATGTCCTGATGGACAGCTACTAGCTCGGTAAGTTGTGGTAGCACGAGTGCATCAGATTGTGGCGTGGCTAGATATCTCTGCACATCAACTCGGTTGCCGATTGCTGTCACCAGGTCTTGCCGTGCTAGTAACAGTCGATCGAACTGCTGTGCGGCATTACTAGCTAACAATTCCAATTGCCGATATTCACCGTTGGTCGCGATCTCTGCTACCTGTTGCAAGTTAAGGTAAGCCGAAATTGTCATGGGCACAACCACTGCTAAAATCATCGCCACCGCAATCTTGTAGCCAATCGACCAATTTGAATAAAAAGAACCAATAAATGATTTCACGACACCACCCTGATTTGTTGAGATTTTCGCCAAGCTAAGGGAGTTGTCCCGCAGTGCTGGCGAAACTGCCTAAAGAAATGTCCTTCATTCTGGTAGCCAGTTTCCAAGGCAATTTGGTTCACACTCCGATCCGTCTCCCGTAGCAGACTACAAGCTAGGGCAATCCTACGTTTGATAATCCAATAATTAACTGTTTGACCAGTGCAACGGCGGACTAAATCGGTAAGATAGGATGGACAATAGCCCATCGCTCCAGCCACATCTTTGAGGCTGATCGATCGAGCATAGTTTTCTTCAATAAACTGAAATACTCCAGCTAAATGAGGAGTATTAGGCAATATAGACTCATCCTGTGTCAGGATATTTTTGCCAGTATTTACATCCAATTGATGAACGATCGGACAGCGATATTTCCGATCTCGATCCTGCTCGTAAATCATAGTGATTTCAACAGCTACTTCATCACCTGTCGGCTTACTGTATCGATCTGTAAAACAAAGAGGTTGTGATACTTGAGACTGTTGTGCTGACCAAATTTGAGTAAAACTTACTAGTGGTAAATCCTTTACATTTATTGCCATTATCTCCTGCATTGAGCTATTTAATAGATCGCAGGCAGCGGGATTAGCGTAAATAAAATATCCCCGATCGTCGAGTAAAAATGCAGCATCTTGTAATCGTTCTAGTAGCCTAACCGTGAAAGGAGAGATGTATTCTGACCTTGTAATTTCAGCAGGAATACTTAACAACATGAGTTTTTGGTAGATAAACGACTAGGTGAAGCTTTTCGTCATGCACAAAATAACAGTCATCTTTACCCAAAATACTGCAACTGAAACCATCGGTAATGATGAATGAATTTGCTAAAAATAAACGCTAATTTGTCAAGAATCAACCGATCTGCTACTACAAAGTTTGTATAGCTTGCCCATATATACTAATCATAAAGATTTTATGATTAGTATGCTTGAGCTAAATAATATATTCAATTATTCTTCGCTAAAGGCTAGATTCTTAATTAGAGTGGATTTTTAGATAAAACTCACCTTCCTTGTATGAGAGAATAGATATCTCATGGGCATTTTATGATTGTTTTATTCCATTATTCTCAAATGTTAATCCAATCAAGGATGAATCAAAGTGACGCAATTTGAACCTCCTTAGTCAATAGTGTCAATATTTAATCTTTTTTATTGTCAATAAGTAAAGAATAAATCTTTAGCTAGTTCAAGGTTTATATCACTTGATTTATTCGATTTTTCAAATCAATTGGTATAGACTTACTTTATTCCAAAGGCAAAGATACCAGTGGGCAACCTAATGTTTCCGGATCCAGTGTTTCAATACCGCGCATCCACGGACGCAGACGATCGGGATTAAGTTCAAGCTTTCCATCAGATGTTAGGGTGCCAACATGATTGCGCTTATCCGTTAGAGCGACGGTGCATTTACCAATCGATCCATCAGCGCGAATTATCAGTGAATTAGGACGCGACGCATAGCAGACGTAATCATCTGAAGGGGCCGCATTCTTCTGGTACTCTATACTATTGCTACCGTCACCAAATAACTTATACTCCAAAGATGAAATAATTATTTTTTTGTCATGCTCGGACACAGTGTTGATATTGGGATCGTTGGGTCCACCCAAGTGTTCGATCGGCTTGAAGAAAGCAGAAAATCTAGGATCTGGCAATAGCTCTCTTTTAATGTCTTCTAGCAACGGATCTATTAGCTGAAATGTATCAGCAGTCAAATGAAGCCTCAACAGTATAGACACAGGCAAAGAGCTATCACGAATCGCCATCAAATTAGACCAGATTCTTTGAAAAGTACTCTTGCCATCAGCACGAATACGGGTACGATCGTGAATTTCTTTTGGTCCATCCAGAGATATTTGATATTGTGTAACCCCCACATCAACTAGTGCATGTAGTGTATTTACATCTAGTAAATATCCATTGATAGTCATACCTCCTGAATAAGTTAGATCGAAATATTGAGATGCTAAAGATTGAGCATATGCCGAAATATCCATCACTATATCTTTAGCAAGGAGCGGCTCACCACCGAACCAAGATATATGTAAATATCTTAATTTTGAAGATCGTTTTTCAATCAAGGATTTTATTCCATCGATGGTTTCTGGCTTCATTGGTCCGCTATTGAAATCATCGTAATTCGTTGTCCTCCGGCTATTGCATCAAGCTCTTCGTCATTCAATTCCTCTAAGGCCCGAGCTAGATCAGGATTTTTGACAACTAATTCACCGTTCTCATTGAGTTCAAAATCTTGTGGTCGAGCGTCTTGATTTGGGGTAGGCATGATAATGACTCCTTATGTTATTTTAGTTAGATACAATACTACAGATATGATCTTAGCGAATTTTTTTGACATCAGGAAGTTGAGACTAGCCTTAAAAACTCGACTCTTTAGCTAAAAGATATAAAATTCTCAACAGAATAATTTTATATCTTCATTCAGAGTACTAACAGTTTAAACTTTATTATGTCGGAGAACAATGTATCTTTATTAGGTTAATACTCTCTTTTTTTTAGTTATTGCTGAATCAATAATTTTACCAAGCTAATTTTTTTTTAGAGTTTTGGTTTGTGGCTAAATTAATCTCAACATTGATTACAAAATCTCAGTCTTTATTACAAATTAAGAAACTACCAGCGTTAATTATTCCGCCATTAATTTCATCTAACTCAGCATCAGACAATTCTTTTCTGACCTTAGCGTTCTCAACCGCTAAATCGATAATTTTATCGATATCGATATTTTTATCAAGCTGATTTTTATTTTTTTTAGAGTTTTGGCTCATGGCTAAATCTACCTAAATTGACAGGATAAATAATTTTATTTCACTCGGGAAACACGTTTTTTTATCAATGATTTTCTCCTATAGCTCTGCAAAATTAGCTTTCTAAAGCTAATCCGAATTATCTAAGATGCCATCATCCCCCCATCAGTAACAAGTTAAGAAAGTCGAGAGGTTGTCAAGAGGGTAAGGAAAATGTGTCAAACTGAGACTAGGTAGAAGTTTGGGGAGTTTGACCATGCCTAAAGCCACGAGCCAAAAGCGACTCAATCGGGATCATGCCAG
>JAJAYU010000240.1 GCA_026786125.1 Chamaesiphon sp. | reverse complement strand
GGGCAAGCCTTCTTTTTCTAAAGCGGAATAAGCGGCTTCCGCTTGAGTCCGATCGGTCAAAACTGCAATCAAATAATTCATATCACCTCTAATTAGAAACTAATTTCACTGGATCTACACTCAGCCCCAAATATAGATTGATCGTTGACGATCGGATCTCTATGGTGAGGTCGCTTGATTAAGCGTAGGAGTCCGATCGAGTCGCTCAATTACAGATATGATTAACGCAATTAGGACGACTATACCCAAATCTCGGCGAAAGTAATTAGCACCTTGGGTAATTTCCAGGAACGACCAGTACAGCAGAGAACTAAAAGCTAATAGATCTAAGGCGATTTTAATTTGACCTGTTTTAAAGAATAACTTCAGTAATGTAGCTGCTCCCCAAATTAGGATCGGTAAATTGGGTGGTTGGGACATGACAATCTCGCCAGTGCCGTCGCGAAATAATCGATCGAATAAAGTGTCATTCATCTGTTTAAAGGTTGCGAATTAATCAATAAAAGTTACTTAACAAAAACTAGGTAGGGGTATCTTCTTGTAAGTACCCCTAGAGATTATCTGCGTGGGTTGCCTCCCCACTACCATGCTAATTAGCGTGCTGGGATTTGCCTGCTGCTTGGACATCATGTTCGGTCTTGAGCCGAGACACGACATTAAACGCATCCGCCCCTGGAGATGCGCCATCTTCCGGCACGCCTTCAGTCGGTCCACCAATTTCATGCCAAGCGTCAAGACCGCCGATCACATGAGTTACGGCTTTAAAACCAGCAGCTCGGAGCCTTTCGGCGGCTGTATGCGCCTGGTCATTGGTGTCGCCGTAGATGTAAATATCTCGCTCTGGTTGGAGTGCAGACTTCATTTCTGCCAACTGCTCCATCGGCATCGAAATCGCCCCAGTGATCCGCCCTTGATTGAAGGCTTCATGCTTGCGAATATCGACGATCGATAAGGCGGGTTCGCCCCACTCTAGCCGCGTTTTGAGGTCGTAGGCAGTCGATTCTTCTTTGAGAATAACTGGGGTGGGTGTCAAATTGCCTAGCGCGTCTTGCACACCTTCAACGATATCGTGTAAATCAGCCATACTTCGATCACCTAAATTTTGCACTGCTGTTATATCATCACAACATCCATCCGCAATCACCTCTGTCTAAAGGTAGAATGTTTGATAATTGATAATTGATAATTGGGTTTGTACAATGGGGATTTAGCGGAGTCTTTACAGAAGCTGTTAGGTGATTGATTGGAATCGGAACATGGATAGGGTGAACGAATCAGAGAACCAGGATCGATCAAATCTTGTAAAGCTACACTTTGAGAGATTGTTTGTGAATGAAAAATATGTCGATCGACTGATGCCAACTCCGGCAAATTAATCGAAGATCATAATCGAGATACTCAATTTCAAGTGCCGCTTAATTCTAATGCCGAGGACAGAAAATCTTGACCGCCATGCATCCGCCGACACAGCCACGGTTTATCCCCCACAAGTTAGCCGTTCACCAATTTGAACTTACCGATCTACTCCAAAAGATAACGCCTGTTACTGACTTTTGTGTTGGGAATGCGGCGCAGATCGATCGAAATGGAGCCTTTCCCGTTCAAGAGTTTGAGCTAATTGCTCAGGCAGGTTTATTGACAGCACCTCTAGCTCGTATCTGGGGTGGATTGGGATTAGGGATCGATGCCAGTTCCATCTCGGAGCTGCTAACGATCCTGACCCAAATCGGCCGAGCCAATCTAGCCGTGGGACGGATCTATGAAGGTCATGTCAATGCCCTGCAACTGATTCAGACTTTTGGCACCCCCACGCAGATCGAAACTTTTGCCACTGCTGCCCACCAGCACAAAATCTTTGGAGTCTGGAATGCCGAAGCAGCCGATGGCGTGAAAATAATGCCCTTAGGTCATGGCAAATATCGGCTAGAAGGTGCCAAAACCTTTGCTACTGGCTGCGGATATGTCGATCGACCATTTATCGGTGCAGCCTTGCCCAATGGGGCTTGGCAACTGTGTATCGTGCCGATGGATGAAGTCACCACCGTCAGCGATCCGAGTTGGTGGCAACCAGCGGGGATGCGGGCAACCGCTAGCTGTAAAGTAGATTTTACGGGGGTAATCCTAGACGAGAGCGCGCTGATCGGTCAACCTGGAGACTACTACCGCCAGCCCTGGTTGACGGCTGGGGTGGTTCGATTTGCCGCCGTCCAGTTAGGTGGAGCCGCAGCGTTATTTGAGGGTACTCGCCAATTTTTGCAGAGCATAAATCGAACCAAAGATCCTTACCAAGAGGAGCGTCTGGGCAAAATGGCGATCGGGATCGAAAGCGGTCAACTCTGGCTCAAGGGTGCAGCTACCCAACTCGAACACTATCACCCGATCTTTGCCGGATCTCCAGCGATTGTCCACCCCCAAGCAGTGGCTCTAGTTGCTTACACCAACATGGTACGCACCGCGATCGAGCAGATTTGTATGGACGCGATCCAGCTCACCGAAAGATCGGTGGGAACGCGGGGATTATTGCCCCCACACTCGATCGAGCGGATTATTCGCGATCTGACCCTTTATCTCCGCCAACCTGCCTTTGATGCCGCTTTAGCTTCAGTTGGGCGGTATGTGCTAGATGCCGATATTACCGATACCCTCTGGACTGATGCAACATCCACCTAAAGGCTTGAGCGTCGATTCAATTACCCCTCGCTCTCGCCCTGGATCGAGTGGAATAGCAGAAACCGCCGCAACTTCAACGGAATTGAGTACTTTATTAGCCGATGCCGCAGCTTTACCAATTCGAGACATTAGGACGATCGATCGGCAGCGAGTGCTGATTGTGGCACCCCATCCCGATGATGAAACCCTCGGCTGTGGTGGAGCGATCGCTTTACTTGCTGATAAGGGCTACGATCTCCAAGTTTTGGTGATCAGTGATGGTACTGGTTCCCATCCCAATTCTCAGACACATCCAGCCCCTGTACTTGAATCGATCCGATCGCAAGAAACGATCGCCGCACTGGGCATATTGGGGGTAGATCCAGCATCGATCACTTTTTTACAACTCAAAGATGGTGCCATCCCCACCATAACTGCGCCGGAGTTTCATGCAGCTAAACTACTCTGCCGCAACTACTTACAGGTAATCGAACCCGATACAATATTTTTACCTTGGCGACTAGATCCCCATCCCGATCATCGCGCCACTTGGCAATTAATTCAAGCAGCAATTTTGAGCTTAGAAATGATGCCACAAGTGATTGAATATCCAATTTGGGACTGGGATATTTCCCAGCAAACAACAGCCGATCTGAGTCACATTACTGGGTGGAGATTAGATATTCAGTCAGTATTAATCCAAAAAACTCAGGCGCTCGAGTCTTATCGATCGCAATTGGGTCAATTAATTGATGACGATCCGCATGGTTTTTGTTTGACTGCCGAAATGTTGGTTAATTTCACCCGCCCGTGGGAAGTTTATTTTGAAGAAATGATTTAGTGAATACTTCGGCTACGCTCTGCTAAGGCAGACGCTACGCGAACAGTACAAGTGGTGGATGGTGGATGGTATTAAACAAGATTATATTTTACTTCGATAGGATATCTCATGAATTTATTTAACTCAAAATCCCTAACTACAGAATTTTTTGAGCAGCTTTATCAAGAAAATCCCGATCCGTGGCAGTTTGCCAGCAGCGAGTACGAAGCGAAAAAATATACAGCCACCCTGAATGCGCTCCCACGCAATCTATATAACTCCGGATTTGAAATTGGCGGCTCGATCGGGATTTTGACTGAGAAACTCGCTCGGCGTTGTCAGTCATTGCTGTCTATAGATGTCTCAGAGATTGCTCAAAGTCAAGCAATTGATCGCTGCCAGCATCTCACTAATATTAAGTTTGAGCTGATGTCAGTACCCCAATCATTTCCGACCGAATCCTTTGACCTGATCGTCCTGTCAGAGGTAGGCTATTATTGGTGCTGGGAGGATCTCCGCACAGCTCAAAGTTTGATCCTCGATCGATTGCGATCTCAAGGTCATTTATTATTAGTGCATTGGATTGCCGATACTGGCATATTGCCCCTAACTGGGCATCAAGTACATGATGCCTTTTTAGAATTAGTGCCCAATCAACTCAAGCGGATTAAAAGTATCACCGCAGAAAAATATCGGCTAGATCTATTTGAAAAGATTTAGTTAAATAATTGATAATTGATAAT
>JAJAYU010000239.1 GCA_026786125.1 Chamaesiphon sp. | reverse complement strand
GGTAAATAGCGTGGGCGCAATGTTGTTGTTCAAGTATGTCCAGCCACTATTGAAGCATGATGATCGATCGATCCTAGCGACTATTTCCGCTAAAGTTGGCAGTATTGGCGACAACGAAATCGGTGGCTGGTACGGCTATCGTGCCTCCAAAGCTGCCTTAAATATGTTTATTCGGACAAGTTCGATCGAGTATAAACGCACCTGTCCCAACGCCATCTTAGTCGCGCTCCATCCAGGTACTACAGATACGAGATTATCCCTACCATTTCAGCGCAATGTTCCACCCGAAAAGCTTTTTTCAGTTGATCGCACAGTATCACAATTATTGACGGTGATTGAAGGCTTGAAAGCAACTGATAGTGGAGCATTTGTGAATTGGGATGGTAATTGTATTCCTTGGTAGGTCTAACAAACATCCAACAACTCCTGATGCCACTCGCCATTACTCGCAATTAGACAGCCCCATTGACTGACATCATCATAATTATATAGAGGCCAACTACCATCTGAGTGGGTAAATTTACCACCTGCCTCGGTCAATATTAGTTCTGGTGCGGCGAAATCCCAGTCTTTGGGTGCTGACTTACCCGACAGTGATACATAGACATCAGCACGGTGTTCGAGGATTGCGGCGATCTTGCAACCAATGCTACCGACTTCTAGCTGTTGCTGGCAAGGCAGCCGTGCTAATAAGCTTACTAGCCCATCGTTGCGATGATTTCGGCTGGCGACAACGACTAAATCAGTGACTTGTTTACCTCGCGACACTTTTACTGGTGTTCGCACTCCATCAGTGGTAACTAGCCAAGTTCCATAATCCTCAATCGCCGCATATAATCGATCCGCTTCAGGAATCGTCACAACAGCCAATACAGGACGATGTTTATAAGTAAGCGCAATGTGAATCGCATATTCACCCGTCTTGTCGATAAAATCCCGCGTTCCATCCAAAGGGTCGATAATCCACACCCAATCTTGGGGCAGTTCTAGATCTCCAGCTTGATAAGTCTCTTCTGTCAGGTAGCCACAACTCTCGCCACACAAGGCGCGAATCCCATCGAGAATATGTTTATCCACAGCCCTGTCCGCCGCTGTTACTGGCCCTTCGGACTTGTCTAGTACCTCCAGATTTTCGTTACTACCTCGATAGTAAGACTTTAAGATCACTGCGGCTGACTGACTCAATTCGATCGTTTGATCGAGTATTTCAGTCAGGGTAAGATGGGAAAGTGGTGAATTCACGGGCAAGTTGGGAGATAAAAGTTGCTGGTCATTTTGAGAGATTGTTCGGTTTCCACTATCTTTCCCTAGTGAAGTATACGGTTTCCGACCTTTAGCTTACCTGAGTTTTTTTTCATGGTCGGTGCTAAGATGATATACGAAACCGCAAGTCGGTTCCAAAAAAATAAGTGTGAGGAAATTTTCGATGAACTGGAAACTATTATTGGTAATCGCTGGCCTAACTCTAACTACTAGCTTAACTGCTTGTAGCAAGAAAGAAGATGCTGCTGCTCCCGATGCTACCAAAACTGAGACTACCAAAACTGAGACTACTGAAACCAAGCCTGCTGATAGCATGAAGCCTGCTGATAGCATGAAGCCTGGTGCTGAAGCTCCTAAAAAGCCTTAGTAAAATCTAGGTAGATAATTTCTACCTAGGAGAATAAATCTATCATCTAGATAAACCCATAGCCACCGATCTCATTTCCAGCTCGCTGAGAGTCAATGATGTCGGTGGCGTTGTTTTGAAATGATGATCTGCGAGATCGACTAAAAAGCGTGCTGGCGACAGACCAACGCCTGAAATTTAACTAACAGCTCTAGCTGGAGCTAAGATCTCTCCATAGAGGTGTTCGATTCGATCGATATTGCCTGTGAGCGTATAACTATCTAACACCCGTTTGCGGGCAGCTTTGCCTAGAGAATCTCGCCATGCTTGATGTTCGCGAATCAGTGGGAGGATCGTGCGGAGTTGTCCAGAGACACCTTGAGTATTGATTACGATGCCAGCACCATCGGCAATTACCGAAGCATCTGCCCCTGCATCGGTGGCGATACAAGCAACACCACAAGACATTGCTTCCAACAGCGAGAGGGACAAGCCTTCAACCAGGGAAGGGAGAATAAATACGTCCGCGCCGCGCAAGATTTCAATCCGACGGGCATCGTCGCGAATCGCACCCAACCAAACTACGCCTTGTTCGATCCCATAAGACTGTTCGAGATTTGGTTTAAGTGGGCCATCGCCGACTAGCAATAGTTTGCAACCGTGGTCGCGCATGTTGCAATATTTCCAAGCTTTCAGCAAGGATTCAACATTTTTCTCGGTCGAAATTCGACCCTGATAAACGTAGATTTGCTTGGCGTTAAATTCAGCCTTAATGTTGCTCGAACCTGGGGTATATTTGAGATCGTCTACACCATTGGGGATAACTGTAATTCGATCGCGTGACACACCAAGTTTGACTAGTAAATCTTGCTGTTCTTTACAAAAAATAATCGTGCGATCATATTTTGCCAAGAAAGGTGCATAGAGTTGATATGCAAGTAATTGCGTTGTTGAAGTTGCATTGCGCCGCTTGCCATCATAAGGAGTATGGAATGTCGAAATTAGGGGTAAATTTAGCTCTTGGCAAATCTCCGGCAGCAAAAAATCTAATCCAGAAAGACAGAGTGAAGCATGAACAATATCTGGTTTGAGCCGACGCAAAGAGCGTTCGAGAACTCGCTTAGATCGAATCGAGTTGATCGTCCAGACCTGGGTTTTGTAGAGAAATGGCAAAGAAATATCATCACCGTCAGCTTTAGTATCAGCAAAGTGCATAAAACTAACCTTGTGGCCACGATTGGTCAATGCACCTGTGATTTCTCGACCATAGGTAACATTGCCACAAAAAGGCGTTTTCTTTCCCAGCCACGCAATATGCATCTTTCGTTAAATTGACCTGTACTTAGTAAACTTGGAACTTAAAAATTAGTTATTTATTAGTCCTTAATATATCAGAAAAGACTACCAAGACTTTACTTAGATCTGAATTTTGGTTGGTAGCTCTAGGGGAATATTACCCAATACACCAGTCCGAAAATCATTGAGAATCAGATGAGATGTTCGTTCTAAATCACCGCGATATTTCTCGTTTGCGAGATGGTGCAGGTATTCTTCCCCACTCAATGTCGTTGGAATTGAACCATATCGGGCATTTAGGGCGGCTACATAGCCCATTTCTTGACATAGTTCGATAAATGCCGCTGCCATGCCCTGCCTGTCATAAGCTGCCTCACCAATATCATCACAGATCGCCAGTTTGATCGCGGCTGATTGGTCGCTCAATCGTCCTGGAATAATCCCTGGTGCGTCTAATAATTCTAGTTGATCGGAAATTCTGACCCAGCGCAAGGATCTAGTCACACCAGCGCGTCTGGCACTTTCTACCACCCGTTTATTCACCAGTCGATTGATCAGAGCTGATTTGCCGACATTGGGGAAGCCAATCACGACGGCGCGGACTGGACGGGGCAACATCCCGCGTTCTTTCCGCTTTTCGTTGATGGCAACTCCGACTGACTGAGCCGCTTTGGAGATCGCGACAACTCCAGTCCCCTGTTGGGCATTGGCAAAAAATGGCTGCTCGCCCTGGGACAAGAACCAGTCCGTCCACATGTCTTTGACTGTCGGCGGAATCATATCGACCCGATTCAAGACTAGTAATTTATATTTATTACCAATCCAGGTCTTTAGCAGTGGGTGATAAGTCGCAAACGGAATCCGCGCATCCCGCACTTCGAGCACAACATCAACTTTCTTGATTTGTTCTTGGAGTTGACGTTCGGCTTTGGCAATGTGGCCAGGGTACCATTGAATTGCAGGTATGGGCATGATCGGCATATTGCAGTTATTTCAATTAACAGTTTAACCGTTTAGGGGGATTATTTAGGGGAAGAGTTATTTGGCTGCTTGCAAGACTAGCCAGCCGCCAGTTGCTAAACCAATAAAAGTCGGGAGCCATCCGGCTAAAAATGGAGACACAATCTCCGCCTGTCCCAATGCTTGGCAAACAAACATCAAAAAATAGTAACCAAAAATCATCAATACACTTACGCCAAAGTTGGTCGCTTTGCCACTACGTTGGGGGCGAATTCCCATTGCCGAACCAATTAGACCAAAGACGATACAAACGAAGGGGAATGATAATTTACTTTGGACTTTGATGGCGATCGCGAGAATTTTCTTTGGATCGCCACTGAGTCTAATTGCATCTGCATAATCCATCAATTCAGCGATGCTCATATCATCAGGATTCTTGTCTGGTGCGGCTAAATCAAAAGGTGATTTGGGTAGTTGTAATTGTTGATGTTGAAAGGTGACGATATTGCGATAGGATGCGTCGGGAGCAATCAGGTAAATAGTTCCATTAGAAAAATCCCAAGTATTATTATTGCTATTCCAGACAGCAGACTGGGCATTTAAAATTTGACTCAAGCTTTTATCTTGTTGCGATCGATCCAAGATAGTTAGCCCAGTCATGGTTTTGCCATCAAATTTTTCAGCATAAAATAATCGGACTAGAACTTGTTCTTTCTTGCCATCTTTTTCGACTTCTTTATATTCAAAATAAGTAATATTATCTTTCTTGAACATGGGCTTGTCCTGCTTCAATGCTGATGTCATTGTCTCCGTTGCTCGTTGATTTGCAACAGGGACAAGTAACTCATTAAAGAAGAAAGTAATTCCGGTCACGATGATACTTAAGACTAATGCAGGCAACATCAATCGATAAATACTAATCCCACAACTCCGAAAAGCGATAATCTCACTAGACGCGGAAAATTGACCATAGGTCATCATCCCTGCCAATAGAATCGACATCGGAAAGGAGTAACCGATATACAGCGGCATTTTGAGAGCCATTACTTCTAGGGCGACGGTAATGGGCAATCCGGCTTCGGCTACCTGACGCACGAGATCGAATAGGCTCCCAATTGCCAGAACAATCGAGGAAAATGCTCCAACTCCAAATAGAAATGGCATCAGTAATTGGAGGAAGATATACCGATCCATTACCGAAATTCCAGGCAGAAACTTTCGCGTTAAACTTTTTTGATTCACCATTCACTAAAACTGAAAATCACTACCTAAATAATATTGCCGCACCAAGGGATTACTATACATCTCTTCTGTACTGCCAGAAGCTAATACCTGACCCTCGCGCATGATGTATGCTCGATCGGTAACAGCAAGGGTTTCTCGGACATTGTGATCAGTAATCAGTATCCCCATATTTCGATCGCGTAATTTGGCAATAATCTTTTGAATCTCCGCTACGGCAATCGGATCTACACCCGCAAACGGCTCATCCAGGAATAAAAATTTTGGGCCATCAATTCCCGCTGCTAAGGATCGAGCAATCTCCGTCCGTCGTCTTTCCCCGCCCGATACCTGATTACCCAACGTATTTACGACCTTTTCGAGACTAAATTCAGTAATCAATTCAGTCAACTTTTGATTCCACAATTTACGCGGTACATGAGTTTGCTCCATCACCAGCAGTAGATTGTCGAGGACTGTCAGACCCCGAAAGATACTCGGCTCCTGCGCCAAATAACCAATTCCCCGCCGTGCCCGTTGGTGAATCGACAAACTGGTAATATCTTCATCATTCAGCCAAACTTTGCCCTGGTTGGGCTTCTCTAGTCCAGTAGCGATATAAAATGTGGTAGTCTTGCCTGCACCATTTGGGCCGAGCAACCCGACAATTTCACCCTGAGACACTGAGAGACTGACGCTATTAACAATATTGCGCTTGCCGTAAGACTTATGGATATTTTCGAGGACAATTTTCACGGCACTTCACGGAGTGAGGGTGGAGACTGGGGTTAGTTAGTAGTTTTTCCTTGGTCGGGAATGATATAGATTGATTGAACTGGTATGCCTGGTTTTTGTCTGGCGATGAAACGACCTTCTTCGATCAGATAAGTAATTGTATCTCCTTGAAGACTACTACCATTGCTGACGACAAGGACATTTCCCGACAGGACAACTTGCTTAGCTTTGACATTATATTCGGCGGTATTTGCCCGTGCTTGGAGCTTTTTATCGGGGTAAGCAAGCCTGACACTTCCCCGTGCTGTGATTACTTCTGTTTTGGTGTTAGCTTCCTGAGTATTTGCAAGAATCGTTAAGCCTTTGCCACCCTGTTCGGGGACTAGATAAGTGCTGCGAACTTGTTTTTTGACTTTGGGATTGGCGATAAATTTACCTTCCTCGATCAGATAAATTATGCTTTCTCCTTCGAGAGTGTTGCCGTTCTGGGTGATTAATACATTTCCAGTCAGCAGGATTCGTTTTTGCTTGATATAATATTGAGCAAGGTTAGCTTGAGCTTGTACCTTGCGACTAGGATAGTTGATTTTGACATTGCCCCTGGCGGTGACTACCTCGGTTTTAGAGTTTGCTTCTTGAGTATCTGCTTGAATTGATAATCCCTGAGAGCTTGGCTGCTGGGCTATGACTGGCACTGCCTGAATGGGAGCAATGCTACCAAAAACGATCGACGACCAGATCAGTAGCCATCCCCAATGACAGGAGCGATGAGATGTGTGAGTTAAGCGTTGCATGTATTAGATTTTATCTGGATTTGGTAATCCCGATCGACTGGGAGGGCGAAAACTTGAGCTAACTCAATCTGGCGTAGTCGAATGTTAAGTTAGTTGACGCGCTAGATTTGTGATAAGTTTCTTACCAAGCCTGACTGAATATTTAAGATCTCAATTTTGCACTAGGTCAAAATATTTGCTTAATTTTGTAATGATCCGCAAAATGTCTTGATAGTTGGTCTTTTAGTGGCTGATATTTCCGATTGCTTCCGCAAGATCTATGACTACTCGATCGATCCAAGCGATCGAAATCCTCTGATGTGCTACAGTCTTCCCATAAGGAAGTTTACTCAGTATTAATCTACCTTTACAAATCTGCTTCTACCCCTGATTTACTCAGCTACTGCAATTTTAACAATGAAAATTTCTAGTCAGAAAAAACTTACTTACAGATCGTGGATGTATGAAATTCCGATTCTGATTTTCACCTTTTTGTTGTCAGTAATCTCAACACTGCACGCAGAGGGAGCACTGGCGATCGATAAACAGTCGGGTCTCATTCGAGATCGACAGATCCCTAGCACTCCCAGTCCCATCCGGTTGGCCAAAGGCATTGTTAAGACACCGCAATCAGCTCAGGATTATTTCAGGGAAGCGATGCGTCGCTATCGGAATCAGGATCGGATCGGTGCCATTGCTTATTTCGATCAAGCAATTCAGTTACAACCTGATTTTATCGACGCATACAACAACCGTGGTATCGTCAAAGGCGTAATGGGTGACAAGTTGGGCGCGATTGCTGACTATACTCGTGCCATCACCATCAATCCCAAGTTTTTCCCAGCTTATGCCAATCGCGGGTTTGCGCGGCTTGATACAGGAGATCGCCTGGGGGCAATGGCGGACATGCAAGCCGCAGGCAATTTGCAGCCCAACGATCCACAATTGTCGATCGGCAAAGGGATGATTCTGGCGCAAACTGGAGACAAGCAAGCAGCAATTGCTAGTTACAACAAGGCAATTAAAATTCAGCCCAAAAGTTTAGACGCTTATTACAATCGGGGTTTGGCTAAACTGGATCTGGGAGATCGATCGGGAGCAATCGCTGATTATAATACTGTAATCAAGATCCAACCAACTTACGCCAATGCTTACTATGGTAGAGGTAGAGCCAAAGCAGCAGCAGGTAATTATCAAGCCGCAATTGCTGATTACGATCAAGCAATTGCTCTTAAGCCGAATTTGTATAATGCTTACTTTAATCGAGCGATTGCTAAAAAAGAAGTCGGCGATCAAACTGGTGCAATTAATGACTATAACAAGATTATTAGCCTCAATTCTAAAGAACCAATTGCTTATTTCAATCGAGCAGTTATCTTTGCAGAAACTGGAGATCGAACTAATGCTATCTCTGATTATACGATCGCGATCGGACTTAATCCTCAGTTAGTGGAAGCTTACAACAATCGCGGTGTCGTCAACTTTATGGCAGGCAATCGTCAAGCCGCAATTGCTGACTATACTAGTGCAATTCGCTTGAACCCTAATTACACAGTGGCTTATCTCAATCGGGGGATTATATTCTACTCAACTCGTGAATACGATAAGGCAATACTAGACTACGATCGAGCCATTGCAGTTGAGCCAGGGAATGCCGAACTATACTTCAATCGAGGATTGGCTCAAATCCAACTCCAAAATTATCCACTAGCGATGGCTGATTACAATAAAACGATTAGCTTGCAACCGAATCACGCCCTTGCATATAGTAATCGCGGATTGCTATATGCTCAACAGCAAGCTAATTCAGCCGCAACCCAAGATTTGAAGATGGCTGCAAAGTTATTCCAATCTCAAAATAATCTGGCTGGTTATGAGTCCGTATTGCGGAAATTAGCCCAACTGAAGTAACTCTAGTATCTACATGATAAAAGTAGGAGTAATTTATGAGTTACCCCTACTTTTTATTTTTCGTCTATCTTGAATTATCAGTTAGCATTTAAACTTCGGATTAACGCCTGACGCATAATCTGAATCGGAGCTGGTTGTTTCAGCCACAATTCAAAAGCAGCAGCACCTTGCTGGACGAGCATTTCGGTACCATCGATCGTCATCATCCCCGCATCTTTTGCTAACTGTAAAAACTTAGTTGGTCGCGGTGTATAAATTAGGTCATAAGCGAGTGAATTAGATCCAATTCCCTGGATCATTACTGAATTGATTGGGCTACTATCAACCTGTGGATACATCCCAATTGGCGTACTATTGACCAGCAATAAATTAGCTTGATTAATCAATGCGGATAACTCTGCCCACAAGTGAGTTTTGATCGTGACTTGTTTCGGTGTATCACTACCATTTACAGGAAGCTGAATTTTTTCCCAGCTAGACTGAAACTGCGTTAATTTTGCCGCATCTCTACCAAATACATGAATCTCGCCGCAGCCTAACTGATGGCATCCCACCACTACCGCCCGTGCTGCACCGCCATTACCCAAAATTACGACAGTTGTATCGCTCCAATCCCGCTGCATTGCCGCTAGAGGGCTAACAAATCCGGCAACGTCAGTATTTGTGCCGTGCCAGCCTGTCGGGGTATTCCAGACGGTATTTACCGCACCTACGGCTTGAGCGAGTGGAGTAATCTCCGCCAATAGCGGCATAATTGCCTGCTTGTGGGGAATCGTCACGCTACACCCAACTAAACCAATCGCGGCGAAGCCAGCTAAGGCAGTTGTAAGCTGATCTGGAGCTACAGGAAATGCCAGATATCGATAGTCTAAACTTAAATGATCGATCGCCGCATTGTGGATAATCGGCGAAAGTGAATGGCTAATTGGACTACCAATCACACCGAGGATTTTGGTAGAGCCAGTAATTACCATTTGAGTAGATTAAATTGTTCCATATCCACAGTATCACGGTTGCGATAAATTGCTAGAACGATCGCTAGTCCTACAGCCGCCTCTGCTGCGGCGATCGCAATTACAAAGATCGTAAATACTTGCCCTTTAATCTCGGCTGGATCGATGTAGTTAGAAAATCCCATCAAGTTTAAATTAACCGCATTTAGCATCAACTCGATCGACATCAATACCCGCACAGCATTACGACTAGTAATCAATCCATAGATCCCAATACAAAACAGCGCAGCCGCCAAAATTAAAAAATATTGTAATTGCAACATAATCTAAATATTTATTATTATTCTCTATTTAATAGATCTTTTGTGAAGTGTGTTGGGTTTCATTCTTCAACCCAACCTACAAATTTATCAATTATCAATTATCAATTAAATTACTTACCTGCCAGTTCACGGGGACGCTCTGGTAAAGTCAAGCTGTCTTGAGTAGAAGTTGCACCTAGATTATCAGGTAGGAAATCTCTACGGGCAAGAATAATTGCACCAACCATTGACATTAATAAGAGGATTGAAGCTAATTCAAATGGTAATAGAAAGTCGGTAAAAAAGTGCTTGGCGATCGGTACAACTGAGCTAGCGAGTGGGCTGACAGTAGAAATCGACCAAGGTGTAACTATCGATACCGCACTTAGAAGTGCAAATAAACCACCACAAACTACCGCAGTAGAGCCTTGTCTGATCCAACCATTTTTCAGTGGTTTAAAGTCCTCACGTTTGTTCACCAACATGATCGCAAATAGAATCAAAACATTCACTGCTCCGACATAAACCAAAATTTGAGCAGCGGACACAAAATCAGCATTGAGCAGAATATAAATTCCGGCCATGCTAATAAATACTCCACCTAGCAAAAAGGCAGAATAAACAATATTAGCAAATAGAACTACTCCCAATGCTGCCCCCACGAGCAAGATCGAGAGGATTGCGAATGTAACTAACTGAACACCTTCAGCGATTTGCATTTTACGTTGTTAATTATGGGTGAATTACGATCGACTTGGTTAATAATTATTTATTGCTATTAGCCCGCTGAGAACCCGCAGGTAAGTCGTGAGGTTCCATTACGCCTTTGGGCAGATAAGCTAGGGTGCGGAGAGCTGTGACCATTGGATCGTCGGTAACTTTAGTTGGGAGCCGACCGAGGGCAACACTATCATAATTGAGTTCGTGCCGATCGAATGTCGCTAGCTCGTATTCTTCAGTCATCGATAGGCAATTTGTCGGACAGTATTCTACACAATTACCACAGAAGATACAAACCCCAAAATCGATACTATAGCTATTGAGTTTCTTTTTCTTGCTCGCTTTGTCAAATTCGTAGTCAACTACAGGCAAATTAATTGGACATACCCGCACGCAGACTTCACAAGAGATACATTTATCAAATTCAAAGTGAATTCTCCCCCGAAACCGCTCGGATGGGATCAACTTTTCATAGGGATATTGCACCGTCACTGGACGACGCTGCATGTGATCGAACGTCACTGCCAATCCTTGTCCGATATACTTGGCAGCGTTGGCTGTTTCTTTGGTGTAATCGACGACCTGTTTGAGAAATTTCAGCATTAGGTGTTTGGAGTTTTGATTTTGGGAACTGTAGAGGCGGGTTTATAAAATTAATTCAAACGAAGCTAGAAATTTAGTTTAAACCCGCCCACCTCACTAGCCGCATCTATATAAATTACTATCCACCAAAAGCAGTAGGGAAAGCCAATTTAAGAGCCGCTGTAATTAATAAGTTAGCCAGGGCGATGGGGAGCAAGAATTTCCAACCGAGGTTGAGTAGTTGGTCAATCCGCACGCGGGGAACTGTCCAGCGAGTGAGGATGGCTAGAAATACCAGGAAGTAAGCCTTGAGGATGGTCATGGCAATCCCCAATGAAGCACCAACTACCTGTAGCCACGAGCTGGTAGGATCGACACCAGCTAGATTACTCAGCAACTCGATCGGGATTGGACTCGACCAACCACCCAAGTAAAGGATGGCAACCATCAATGCCGATAGTACTAAGTTAACGTAGGAACCCACATAAAACAGCGCGAACTTCATCCCTGAATATTCGGTCTGATAACCAGCAACCAACTCTTCCTCCGCCTCTGGCAAGTCAAAGGGAAGACGCTCACATTCTGCCAGAGCAGAAATCCAGAAGATCACGAACCCAATTGGTTGTCGCCACACATTCCACGAGAGGATGCCATAACCTGACTGCTGCTCGACGATATCGATCGTGCTGAGACTATTAGACATCAAAACGATCGCCAGCACCGACAAAGCTAATGGGATCTCGTAACTAATCGACTGTGCCGCCGCACGTAGACCACCAATTAGGGAATACTTGTTATTGGAAGCATATCCTGCCATCAATAACCCAATCGGTACGATGCTCGATAAGGCAATCCACAAAAATATCCCCGTATTAATATTGGTAATTACCAAATTTTGACCAAAGGGGACAATCAAGTAAGACAGAAATACTGGCATCACTACCAAAATTGGCCCCATCGTGAACAGAAATGGGTCAGCCTTGGCGGGGAGAATATCTTCCTTAAACACTAGTTTGAGACCATCGGCAACTGGTTGGAGGACACCCAAAGGGCCTGCAAATTCAGGGCCGATTCGCTGCTGAACGGCAGCAGAGATCTTGCGTTCTAGCCAGACATTTACGAGTACACCTACAGTGGCACCGATGAGCATCAGCAACATCGGAAATGGCATCCAGAGAATTTTAGCCAGTTCGGTGGAGATACCAAAGTCACTGAGGGATTGGACAAAAGTTCCCTGGAGGTCAATACCTGAGTTCATATAGGGGATAGGAGGTAGGAGGTCGGTGAGGAGGCTTTAGGCTTTAGGTTAAGAGCCTTAATTAATCCAGAGATATATTGATATCCAGTGATGATGAGAGTAATTATAAAATTATAAATTTTATGAATATTATCTTTGCAACGCTTTTTTGGTCAGGACTGCTTTAGCTGACTTTTGATTTGTTCTAATAGTATATCGTGGTGCGGTAATTCGAGGCTAGCTTTGGTCGATAATCTCTTTGCCAAGTCAGGGTTTCACCATTGATGATCATCCAATAGTTATCATCGATTTTGATCGAACATACTAGCCTCTGGGTCGATACAGACTACAGACAAATTTGGCATCCTTCCGTGCGCGAAATGAAGACACCTTGCCATTTACGTCTGTAATCAATCGCTCCCGACAATCATAGGATGCCGCAGACTCTGGGATGCCGTCATTGCTCACGACTGCTTGATATTGCCAGTAATTCTTCGCACTCCGCTTGATATCAACAATACAAATCCGATGCCCATCCACCTGACGACAAAATTCAGCATGAGCCGGAGCCACACTGACACACCAAATTAATAGTCCGATCGAACACAATTTGAATAGAGATCTCAACACCTGTCGATCGATAAATTAAAGCAACATCAATATTATTTATACCACTAAAATCACTCTAAACCTTTGTGGTGAGCAGTACCCACCCTACATCTAAATTATGGGAAACTTACCTCTAAAATTAGTATTATCATCCAGGTGTTAGCTGGGTAAGTTGGGTTTCATGCTTCAACCCAACTTACAGATCTATCAACTAACTAACTTAAAATCTTTCTCCAATCCCGAACTGAATCCGACTCTCCGATTGACTATTGAGCGCATAATCGATCCGAATTGGGCCAATCGGTGAATTGATCCGCAGTCCCGCACCATAACCGAAACCATCGCCTGGTTTCCCACGAGATCCGGCTGGATTGCCAGGTACGCTGCTCGCAGTACCCAAATCGCTACCATAGTCAGCAAAAATCCCGATCCCAACGATCGATATGACTGGGAAGCGATACTCCGCACTAGCTTGGATATAGCTTCGGCCCGAACCGACATCGCCCTCTTCATAACCACGTACCGAAGTAGGACCACCCAAACTAAAGGCTTCGTATGGTGGCAGATCGCCTAAGATTGTCCCCCCTTGGATGTTGAATACCAAGGCTTGAGTACCAGGGGAAAGATTAATCAACTTTACAGGCGTATAGTTGGTGAAACTTGCTCGTGCCCTAGTCATGAAGATATTGCCAAGTCCAACTGGAATTGATTGATCTACACCTATTTTCAGTAGCGAACCTTGACTCGGATCGGTAAAGCTATTGCGTAAATCTTGAGTCAGACCCAACTGTACCATCAACAGATCGTCTTCACCAGTTTTGCTAAAGCTGAGATCCTTTTGCTTGGAATCTTGCTTGACGATGCCACCACCATTCACGTCCCTTACGGAAACTCGTTGATACTGGACACCTAGCGAACCACGCCAAGCACTGTCACTATAAGGGTCGCCATTGAGCGGTCGATTGAACGTCACACCAGCACCCTGTCTGACAATTGTGGGCGTATCCTGAGTGTTAGGGACAAAGGAAGGTGTCTTCCCACCGCCAAATATTAGCGATAAAGATCTGCGGGAAAAAATATTGGCATTGTAAGATGTGCGATTGGGGTCAGTCGCAATCCAAGGATCGGAGAAATTCAAATCATAGATAAAATCCCTGGTACCTAACTGAACTTCAGCACCGATTTTCTGAGCATTCCCACCTACATTTAACTGGTTGTAGCTAACGCTGCCAAATAAACCATTGGTCGAGCTAAGTCCACCACCAGCGACGATCGAGAAGGTCTTTTTCTCAATCACGTTAAACTGAAGTACGACCTTGGCTGGATCTGTCCCAGGCGCGAAGGCGACTCGTACATCATCAAAGATGCCCAAGCCATAGATTCGACGGAGATCTCGCTCGACGGTTGCGCGATTGAAGATCTTGCCAGGTTTTAACTCGGCTTCACGAGTGACGATAAAGGGGCGGGTGTTGCCGGAAATCGGTTTTTTCTTGTCATCAACTAGCAAACCCTCTTTGGTCATAAACCGAACTTGGACATCTTCAATCAGTCCTTCGGCGATGACTAGTTTTAAGGTGCCATCAGCATTAAGTTCCTCTACATCAACTACCTGCGCCAGGTTATAGCCCTGTTTTTGATAAAATTCGTTTAATTTTTTGATTGCTGCTTGAAGTTCGACTGCATTTAGCGGCCTACCATACTCGCTCTTAAATACATCATCGATTTGTGCTTGATTTAAGACGCTACTACTATTGGCTGGTAGCGTCTTGATCTCGACTTTGCTCAAATTACCGTAGGTAGTCACAACAAAGTTGAGTTTGACTCCTTTGGTAGTGTCTTCGGGAATGATTTCGACGGCGGAGAAAGCACCCAAAGCTCTAACTGCGTTCAGGTTTTGCTCCAATTGGGCACGACTGGTTGGCTGCCCAGTTTTAACAGTGAGAATTTGACGAATTTTTGATTCTAGGGCTGGATCTAGTGTCCCTGTTGGGGTACGAATGATGATGTCTGAGACTAGTACCTGTTTTTCGATGCCAGTTGCTGGGGTGGCTGGTGTTTCTGTCTGTGGCGAGGTGCTATTGGGTTCGGTAGTTGCCGCAGGTTTCGGGGTTGGTTTCCGCCGGATCAATGGTTTGCGTGGTTTGCGACGAGCAATTAGATCTTTGGCTGTGGGTAGATTGTCAGCTTCAACGATCGATTTGGGTTCTAAGATGGAGCTAGCCAACTTAGTTTCGGATACTATTCTCTCGATTGGCATCGCTTCGGCATTTACCAAACCAACATTGGCGATTTGGCCAATTGCGGCAATTGTGACAACGAAAAGTAACTTTAATCTAAATTTCATATTTTATCTAATAAATGTTGCGAGGGTTAGCTTCAACGTTGCCAACTACTCTTTAACCCCTAAAACTCTTGACAGGACTTGTTGGTAAGCATCTTCGATGTTGCCCAAATCGCGCCGGAACCGATCTTTATCTAAGACTCGTAAATTGGGATCGGGTTCCCCAATCAGCCACAACCGACAGCTATCGGGACTAATTTCGTCCGCGAGTAAGATTTGTTGGTGCTTGTCTACCCCAAATTCGATTTTGAAGTCAACTAGTGTAATTCCGCACAGTTTAAAAAAGTTTTGGAGGATAAGATTGATCTCGATCGCTTTAGAACGCAAGGTATCTATCTGCTCAACAGTAGCTAATTCCATCAGCAGTAATCGATCTCGCGTCAAGAGTGGATCGCCCAGGGCATCGTCTTTGTAGAAAAATTCAACTAGTGGTGCTGGTAAAATTGTCCCTAGGGGGATTCCTGTCTGTTGACAGAGACTTCCCGCTGCAATGTTCCTGACGACTACTTCCAGTGGGATAATCTGTACCGACTTCACCCGCATTTCATTGACTGCGGGACAGTCGATGTAGTGAGTTGCAATGCCATGTGATTCGATCAATTTGAAGAGATGTGCAGCAATCTGACAGTTGATTTCCCCTTTTCCAGCGATCGTGCCGCGCTTTTGAGCATTAAATGCAGTAGCATCATCTTTAAAGTAAGCTAGTAAGACATCTGGGTCATCTGTAGCGTAGAGAACCTTTGCCTTGCCTTCGTAAATCTGCTGATGACGATTCATGCTGAAATAGTTAAAATTAAAGGAGCAACACCAAATTTTAGTTAAAAATCGGCAATAGCTAATATAGATCAGTATTGTATCGTAACAAGCAGGACGCAATATCAATGTCAAATCAGGTTGATTCTTTTTTGTATCCAAATATCCCCTATCGCAGTGACCACTTTAGCCCCGAAAATTTGGTCTTCAACAATAACCTCCAAGAATTTACTCAGAAAGTTAGCTTTATCTGTAGTCTAGAAACTGCTGGCAAGCTTACTCCAGAAGAGTCTTATAAACAAATTAAAAGCCTCTGGAAGGAACTCAAACGCAGCAAGAAAGAGTTAGGGATTGGACAGCAGCCATTTTTAGGAGATAGTGGAGCGGGGGAATAGGGGACTTAGGGACTGGGAGACTGGGGGATTAGAGCTATTGATTACCATCCACCATTCACCATTCACCATTCACCATCCACTAATTACCAACTACTTGCCGATAATATCTCTGCAATTGGCCAGTAGCCGCAGCCCAGTTCCAATTTTCAGCTTCTGAGCGAGCGTTTTCGCGGAGATTGAGGTAATCATCAGGCTCCGCGAAGAGCTTCTGAGTAGCTAGAATCGCGGCTTGAGGATCTTGCGGATCGAAAAGATAGCCATTTACTCCATCTGTCACGATATCAGGAATTCCGCCCGATCGAGCGGCAATCACTGGACAGCCTGCTGCCATCGCTTCCAATAGGACTAAACCCAGGGTTTCTGTTCGAGATGGAAAAATAAAGGCATCGGCGACAGCGTATGCAGAGGCCAATTTTTCGCCGCCTAAATAACCAACAAAATGTGTGGGAGTACCCGCAAAATAAGTTTCCAAATTACCACGATGGGGGCCATCACCAACAATCGCTAGTCTCGATCCAGGAATAGCCGCGAGGACGGGCTTGATCCGTTCGATTTCCTTTTCAGCTCCCAGACGACCAACATACAGCAATAGCTGGCTGGTTGGCTCACCTTGGGTCAAATGGTGACGCATTTCCGGTGTTGCTTGAGCTGGATCAAAAGTTTCGGTATCTACGCCGCGCTGCCATAGATCCACTCGATCGATCCCATGTTCGCGCAATTCTTGTACCATCACACTAGAAGTACAGAGATTTAAATCTGCTTGATTATGGGCTGCTTTTAACAAATCCCACAATAAACCTTCTAACATGCCCAATCCATAATGTGCGAGATATTTGGGCAGGTGAGTATGATAGGACGCTACCAAGGGAATTCGGTTTGATTTGGCATAAAAAATTCCAGCTAGTCCTAATACTGCTGGATTGACGACGTGGATAATATCTGGCTTAAATTTGGCTAATTGTTGACCGATTTCCGGTCGGGGCAGGGCTATTTTTAATTCGGGATAAAGAGGTAAGGGAAATGCTGATAATCCACAAATTTTAGCTCCACAATAGGATTCTAATCCCCCTGCTGGACAGAAAACTAGGACTTCATCACCATATTTTTGTAAGTGTTTGATCGTGTATCTGAGTCGGGTAACTATACCATCGACTTTTGGTAAAAAAGTTTCAGTGAATATGGCGATTCGCATTCTATTTTAAGTAGAGATTCTCTTGATTTTACCTGTAGCTTTTAATTTTCTTATTAGTTTCTTTCTGCAACTGAGCAGCAATTTTAAACATCTCAACTCCGTCATGCAAGCAGCTCTCGTCATAGTTCATGACATAGAAATTTAGCTCTTTTACGCCATCGGCTACTTGGTTGATGCAGTAATATAAATTAGCGGCAATCTCTGCTAGTAGTGCTGGATTAGACATGGAGTGAAAAACCTTATCGATTTTTTGCAAATGTTGCTGGCACTCATTCACATAGGCCTCAAACCTGCCCATTAATTCGTCATCAAAGGGATCGGCAGAAAGTTCTTGGATCTGGATTTTTAGTGGCTTGATGATCCAACCAATCGTCCGATTTATCGGTGTATAAACTTGATTCAGCCATAGGATCAAATCCTCATCTACTTCATGTCCAACTGTCCGAGGGCGACGGGGAATATGAGCAGAGGCTTGTTGTTGGCGCGGGATAACTATTTCAGGTTGTAGAAAATAATCGTATTCTCGCCGCTTGAGATCGTCGCCCAAAACTTCATAAGCGGCGTTAATTTTGATGATCAGATCGGCATTCGTTTTGCCACCATTGACATCAGGATGAAATTTTTTTGCCAACTGCCGATAAGATTGTTTGATCTCATCAGCAGTAGCTTTGGCATTGATTTGGAGGACTTGGTAGTGCGTTTCTGACATTGAAATTAGGCTTTGGGCGTTGAGGCTGGTGAATGGTGAATGGTGAATGTTGGATGGTAGATGGTGGATGGTAATCAATAGTTCTAGTCTCCCAGTCTCCCAGTCCCCCAATCCCTAACTAACCTCTGGATCTTGAAATAACGGAGTGCTGAGATAGCGTTCGCCAAATCTAGGCTGGATCATGACAATTAGATTACCTTTATTTTCTAGGCGACGACCGACTTCGATCGCGGCAAATAGGGCTGCACCTGAGGAGATACCTGATAATAAGCCTTCTTCCCGTGCTAATCTACGTCCATACTCGATCGCTTGTTGATCTGTGACTTGGATCACTTCATCGATCGATTCAACCTTCAGAACTTGCGGCACAAATCCGGCTCCAATCCCCTGAATCTTGTGGGGGCCAGGTCTACCGCCAGATAGGACGGGACTATTTGTTGGCTCGACGGCAATGGCTTTAAATTCTGGCTTGCGGAGTTTGAGGGCTTCAGCAATTCCGGTAATTGTGCCTCCAGTACCAACTCCAGCGATGAGAATATCAACTGTCCCATCGGTATCTGCCCAAATTTCTTCAGCGGTAGTTGTCCGATGAATTTGCGGATTGGCGGGATTGCGAAATTGTTGGAGCATATACGCATGGGGCGTTTTATCGACAATTTCCTGTGCGCGACGAATGCAACCAGTCATGCCTTCACTGCCTGGAGTAAGTTCTAATTGGGCACCATAAGCTTTTAATAATGCTCGACGTTCGAGACTCATAGTTTCAGGCATGGTCAGGATCAAGCGATAGCCCTTTGCGGCTGCCACCATCGCCAGGGCGATACCAGTATTTCCCGATGTTGGTTCGACTAAAATCGTTTTGCCAGGAGCAATCAAGCCTTCTTTTTCAGCCGATTCAATCATATTTACCCCAATCCGATCTTTAACGGATGCAGCGGGATTCATGCTCTCTAGCTTGACAATAATGTCAGCAACACAGCCTTCTGCTTGGGGGATCCGATTGAGTCTGACGAGGGGAGTACGACCGACTAGTTCGGTAATATTGTTGGCAATTTTCATGGGATTAGAGGGGGAGAGATGAGAGGGGCAAAACTTGATCTCAAACAAATCGTAAATGCTGTCTGACTGCTTTAAGCTTATCATTGCTACTAAGTGGCGTAACCCAAACCGATTGGTCTTTACACTCCAAGCTTTACACCACAATTTGATCGATAGCAATTAGCTACTAGATCTCAATTATGTGGCAATGATAAAGAATCCGAATATTTAGGGAATAATAAGAAAGGAGACAGTTAAATCCAGTTACCAGCTCAAGATCGATGATCTAAGCTACTTGACTGAATACTGTACACTTTCAGTTCAAGCTACAATTAGTAGCAATCGAATAAAATCGATCCACTTATGCTTAAAAATATCATTTTTCCAACAATGAGATTGGCGACTTCATCTAGTTGAATAGTGGGTCTAGTAATAATGGGTCAGGTGATAGCGGTCCTATGACGGAATTGAGTCTTAATCGGGAGTCAGAAATGTTGGATGCGATCGTACATAATTTAGAACAAAGCAATCACATTGCCAGGATTAAAAAGCTGGTATTTTGTGCATGTACCAATAATTGGAGTAATGAAGCGCAACAACTAAGTACGGTCAAATTCAAAAGTCATCTCCAAGAATTGCGAGATAGCCATGCTTCGATCGTCGAGCTGAAGTATCTACTTTACCGAATTGTGATTAGACTCAATCACAGTACCAACTATTATACTGTTGCCAATCTGCTCTGCCAAGAAATGGAGCCAATGTATGCCCAGTCAATGGGTGCAACTGGAGATCGATCTATTACGGATGATCGAGCGGCTGCGGCTTCATCGGTAGCTTGGGGCAAAGAAATAATTTTTACAGTCGAAGAGACCCAAATGGGATCTGTGCTGCAAGTCGAGATGATGGTGCTAGGTGCTAATCGTCAGTTGTTGACCCAGACAGTGGTAGAGTTACCCGACCTGATCCGAATGCTGTCCCAGTATCAGGAATGGCAAGCTCGCTATCGCCGCCTCGATCCCCAAAATCATCGCCTGATGAGCAATAAAGCAGTCAGCCTGGTACCAGAGCGAATTAATGATTGCTTGGATGCTGGAGCAATGATGCAAGCAAATTTGCATCAATGGTATAGCTCTCCAGGCTTTCAGACAATTAGGGAAAGACTAGCGACAATTATCGACCCCGAAGTAGAAGTTGATATCATCGTGCGGAGTCGCGCCAAGGTATTGCTCAAACTGCCGTGGAATTCAATTTGGCAGCCATTACTCGATCGATATCCCCAGGCGGAAGTCAGCCTGTCAATGATTCCCGCGATTTCTGAAAAAGTTGCTAGTGATGAAAAGTTACAAGTACCTGTCCTGTCGATCTTAACTAGTGCTCAAGGGATTAAGCTCGATCGAAGTAAAGAATATTTAGAAGCACTACCACATACCAGCGCGGAATTTATCGTCGCCCCCAGTCATGGTGATTTTGTCAATGCCCTAACTAAAAAGTGGAGCGTGCTGTTCTTTAGTAGTTATATTTCTGGCTACTTACCCAACGGTCGAATCTATATTAATCATCACGATACAATTACCATTACTGAGTTCAAATATCGAATTCGGACTGCCGTTCAGCAGGGGCTAAAACTATTAATTATCAATTGTGGTGAAGGTTTGGAGCTGGCTAGTGAGCTAGTCGATCTCCAGATTCCCAATTTGATTGTGATGCGAGAAGCTGTCCAGGATCAAGTTGCCCAAGAATTTGTCAAGCTATTTCTCAAAGCTTTTTCTGGGGGTAAATCACTCCAGCTAGCAGTTCGGGACGCGCGGGAACGGCTTAAAGCGATCGAAAAAGTGGTACCAGACGCTAGTTGTCTACCGATTATCTGTCAACAACTTGCCACTCCAGTCTCCAACTGGAATCGGATTGCCCACATTACGCTCCAGCCCAAAGAACTATTAGATCTTTCTCAAAATTGGGCTAAAACCGAAGCAACAGGCATGGTGCCATTCGTAGATGCCGAAATCCCATTGCCAGAAATCGCACCAATTCAGTATGATCGACTTACCTTAGTTCACCAACTATCTGGCTACTTTAGTGAGGTCTATGCGCTCGCCCTGAGTGCTGATGGGCAATGGTTAGTGAGCGGACATGGAGACATTACTCACGTTGATGATGCAGTCAAGGTCTGGCGGTTATCCGACGGTAAATTGGTGCATAATTTACTCGGACATAGCCACTGGATTTATAGTGTCTTGATTACTGCTGACTCAGAAACGATTATTAGTGGTAGTTTGGATGGCACCGTGCAATGGTGGCAGTTGATTACTGGGACAAAATTACCCCAACTGCTCGACAATAAATCTGCCGTCAATGCCATCTCTTTGAGCGCGGATGGCCAGCGATTGGTTACAGGTGGCAATGACTCGGTGCTGAAGATTTGGCAGCCTCAAAATGGATTATTGATCCATCAATGTCCAGGTCATCTCCAAAACGTTGCTTGTCTAGCGACACACCAAGCAACACAATTAATTGCCAGTGGTAGTAGCGACTATACAGTGCGGTTGTGGCAGCTTCAGGAAGGGCGATTGCTCAAAACCTTATTAGGACATAGCGGTCGAATTAGTGGCATCGCAATTACCCCTGATGGTAAAAAAGTTGTTAGTGCTAGCCACGATTGCACGATTAAAATTTGGGACGTAGAGACAGGGAATCTGATCGATACGTTGATTGGACACTCTCAATCGATCGGTTGTGTGGCAATTTCTCCCGATGGACGAACAATTGTGAGTGGCGGAGACGATCGCAATGTCAATATTTGGGATCTCAATGAAGGTAAACTAATTCATACTCTATCTGTCAACGATCGATCGATCTTATCGATCGCGATTAGTGCCGATAGCCGGACGATTGCCACAGGTAGTTATGGTGAAATTCAAGTTTGGCGAGTTCCGGTGTAGGTTGGGTTGAAGAATGCTGGCGGAGCCTCTCCTTCAGGAGATAACCCAACACACCTAGCTAGCAGCGGTTAAAACCGCTGAACAATTATTTTGTAAAAGTGCTCGTCACCCACAATAGTACAAAAATTAATAAGCTCGCAAAAGTTTCTC
>JAJAYU010000238.1 GCA_026786125.1 Chamaesiphon sp. | reverse complement strand
GGCGTAGCCTCTCCGCATGGAGAATCGCCATTTCCAAGCAGAATAACTCAATTAGCATTCCAATGATGCTTTTAAACAATTCGTGGGTTCTTCCTGGCATCAGAATCTCGATCGTTCCATTAAAATAGGCTAGACGAATAACTGAAGCCTCAGCAAAGCCAGAGTGAATGAAATCGAACTGTTTCCAATCGATGCCAGAGTAGACAAGCTGTCGATCGGTATTTTTGGAGAGTAACAGAGATTGATTGATCATCGATCGCCCACGATGTAAGTGCATCATATAGGGATTTTAACCGATCATCATCTCGATTGTAGGACGATCGAATCTAGATTTAGCCGATCGGTAGAATGTATTTATCATCCAGTACACTAGAGGGAGAGCCAATAGATCGATCGACGATAACTGTTAATTTCTGATTATGTTTGACCAATTAGCCGAAAGTTTAGAATCAGCCTGGGTAAAGTTGCGCGGAAAGGACAAGATCAAGTCCTCCAATATTCAAGACGCGCTCAAGGAAGTCCGTCGCGCTTTGCTTTCGGCTGATGTAAACGTCCAAGTGGTCACAAATTTCGTTAAGGAAGTCGAGATCAAAGCTCAAGGTGCGAATGTAGTTTCAGGAGTTCGCCCCGAACAGCAATTTATTAAGATTGTCTATGATGAGCTGGTGCGGACGATGGGGGAAACCAATAGTCCCCTAGCGAATGCAGCTCAAAAACCAACAGTGATTCTGATGGCGGGTTTGCAAGGTGCGGGTAAAACTACAGCGACGGCTAAACTCGCCCTCCATCTGCGGAAAGAAAATCGTACCACGCTGATGGTCGCTACTGACGTATATCGTCCAGCGGCGATTGATCAGCTGATCACCCTAGGCAAGCAAATCGACGTACCAGTCTTTGATATGGGTACGGATGCCAATCCGGTCGAAATTGCTCGTCAGGGGATTGCCAAGGCGCGGGAATTGGGCGTAGATGTGGTGATCGTCGATACGGCGGGACGACTGCAAATTGACGATCGAATGATGACGGAATTGGCTGATGTCAAAGCAGCGATTCAACCTGATGAAGTTTTGCTGGTAGTCGATTCGGCAATTGGGCAAGAAGCCGCAAATGTCACAATGACATTTAACGATCGCATCGGCATTACAGGCGCGATCCTGACCAAGCTCGATGGGGATACTCGCGGTGGTGCGGCTCTCTCGGTACGGGCAATTTCGGGCAAACCGATTAAATTTGTTGGTGTCGGCGAAAAAGTCGAAGCACTTCAGCCATTTTATCCAGAACGGATGGCATCGCGGATTCTAGGTATGGGCGATGTCCTCACCCTAGTAGAAAAAGCCCAGGAAGATTTTGATGTTGCTGACGCTGCCAAATTGACTGAAAAGATCATGGAGGCCAAATTTGATTTCAACGACTTCATCAAACAGATGCGGATGTTGAAAAATATGGGTTCCCTGGGCGGCTTGCTCAAGATGATTCCAGGCATGGGCAAACTCTCCGATGGACAGCTCAAACAGGGCGAAGATCAGCTCAAAAAAGCTGAAGCGATGATTCAGTCCATGACTAAGGAGGAACGCGCTAATCCCGATTTACTCGCTAGTACTCCTAGTCGGCGGCGACGGATTGCCAAAGGTTGTGGCTACGATGAAAACGCTGTTACTAAGCTAATTGCCGAATTTACACGGATGCGAAGCATGATGCAACAGATGAGTATGGGTAATTTCCCTGGTATGGGTGGCGGTAAGCCTGGGCCAGGTCTACCAGGTGCCTCTGCTAAGAAAAAGAAGAAAAAAGGCTTTGGAACGCTTTAGGAGTTAGGGGTTAGGGAATAGGGAATAGGGAATAGGGAATAGGGTGTTTTAGCAAACATATAGTTCTATTTACCCCCAGTCTCCCAGTCCTCCAGTCTCCCATCTCTAGCACAAAAGAATGGTGATATCGATCGTATCCAAGTTCATACATATTGCGGTTTAATTTGATTATCAGTATTTATACGCATACGTAAGTAGATATTCTTGACTTATCGTATACACAGTACATACTGATACTCTTTCATTCCAATAATTATGTCTGAATTTGCCGTTCGAGCTGTCAGTCCAGCTATATCCCTTATCAATACACAGCTTCAGGCTGGGATCGATCTAGCACGGACTCAACTGCATGACTGGATTCAAGCCAGCGGAGATTTGCAGCAGCTCGACTTGGCATTTGGGAACAAGTGGAATCGAAAATTGGGATTACAATTAATACAAGCTTGGCTAAGTGGCCAGCGGTTGCCGGAGATTGAGGTTGTCTCCGCAGATCTGATCAATGGTGGTAATGGTGCTTTCGATCGAACGAATAATAAGATTTACATTAGTCAGCAGGTATTAGAACTACAGTCACAGCAACCGAACCTAGTTAGTGCGGTGATTCTGGAAGAGTTGGGGCATTACCTTGATCACCAAGTCAATCAGCTCGATAGTGCTGGTGATGAAGGGGCGATTTTTTCTAAGCTGATTCGCCGTGAGCAGATTAGCAGCACAGAATTGGCTAGTCTTCAACAAGAAAATGATCATACTCAAATTGAGATTAATGGTAAAGTCCACAACTTAGAGCTAAGTACCACTTACGGTAATATTACGATCGATGGTAGTTTAGCCGATTGGACAGCAACTGAGCGACTAGATTCGGCAGCAAATGGCACCGCAACAGCAGGCTATGAGCTGTACGGTAAATATAATGCGAATACTTATTTATTCGCGATCAAGTCCGCTCAAGTTATTGGTGCGGGTACAACGATTTGGCTGAATACCGATCAGAATCAGGCGACGGGCTACAAGATCTTTGGGTATGCAGGTGGTGCAGAATACAATATTAACTTTGCTGCTGATGGTAAAGCCTATCTCTATAGCGGAGCTGCTGCCGAAAACTATATTGCACCGCTAGATTATACGATTAGTGCGGATGGATTGAGTGCAGAAATTGCTGTACCTGTAAGTCTGTTGGGCGGGACGGCACCGACAGCAATTGATATTCTGGCAGATGTCAATAATCAAATCTTCTTACCTGGAGACTACAGCAATCCGAACAAGCTAACTGTATTCCAATCGGG
>JAJAYU010000237.1 GCA_026786125.1 Chamaesiphon sp. | reverse complement strand
GTGAAGGTGCTTTCTCTTACATTGCCCGTGATTATGGATTAAAAGAAGTATATATTTGGGCAGTAAATGCCGAACAACAAGCTACCCCAAAACAAGTTGAGAAAGTAATTAATATTGTCAAAAAAAATAAGATTCCCGCAGTATTTTGTGAAAGTACTGTCAACAATAAAGCACAGCTTCAAGTAGCCAAAGAATCGGGTGCAAAATTTGCTGGAGTGTTTTATGTTGACTCATTATCTCCTGTTGATGGCCCCGCATCAACTTATCTCAAATTACTGGATTATAATGTCAACACGTTAATTAAGGGCTTGGCAAATAAGTAATGGTAATTTAGGGAATATTTAATTTATATGTATATTGTAAAACTATGAACGAAATTAGTATCGATATTGAAGATGTGACGGTTGCTTATCATGGCAAAGTTGCCTTGGAGAGTGCTTCATTACAACTCAAAACGGGAACTATCTGTGGTTTAATTGGGATGAATGGTGCTGGCAAATCGACTTTACTTAAGGCAATTATGGGATTTGTTAAACCTACTAAGGGGCGAATCTTAATTAATAAATTACCAATTCGTCAGGTTCAAAAAAATAATCTAGTCGCCTATGTACCTCAGTCAGAAGAAGTAGACTGGAATTTTCCAGTTAGTGTTCATGATGTGGTGATGATGGGGCGGTATGGTTATATGAATCTACTCCGAATCCCGAAATTTCATGACAAAAATATCGTCCAAGAAAGTCTAGAACGAGTAGAAATGTGGCAAATGCAAGATCGCCAAATTGGTGAATTATCAGGGGGGCAGAAGAAACGCACTTTTTTTGCACGGGCATTAGCGCAAGAAAGCACAGTTTTACTATTAGATGAACCCTTTGCAGGAGTAGACATCAAAACCGAGAAGATGATGATCAATCTCCTAATGGAGTTGCGCCAAAAGGGATATACAATTTTGATTTCTACCCACGATCTAGCTTCGATCAAAACTTTTTGCGATCAAGTGGTACTGATTAACCGGACAATTTTAGCTTATGGTAATACCGCTGATGTCTTTACCGAAGAAAATTTATCTCGGACATTTGGTGGTTCGATTGGAGATTTATCATTGGCAAAGAATTTATTAACTCAAGAAGATCGATGAAACTAATTGAGTGTGTTGGGTTGCATTCTTCAACCCAACCTATAGATCTAAGCTACTAATATCAATTATCAATTATCAATTATTTTAATCGTGGATATAATTCAGTGGTTTGTCGCACCTTTACAGTATGAATTCATGGTCAAGGCGATTTTAGTTAGTGCCCTAGTCGGAGTCGTATGTTCGGCTCTTTCTTGCTACATGACGTTGAAAGGCTGGGCATTAATGGGTGATGCTGTTTCTCATGCTGTGATGCCAGGCGTAGTGATTGCTTATATTCTGAATATTCCCCTAGCAATTGGTGCATTTGTATTTGGAGTAGGCTCGGTAATTGCGATCGGATTTGTCAAGGCAAAGACTAGAATCAAAGAGGATACTGTGATTGGGCTGGTGTTTACGGGTTTCTTTGCTTTAGGTTTAGTCTTAATTTCTAAAGTTAAAAGTGAGATCGATCTCACCCATATTCTATTTGGGAATGTCTTGGGTATTTCTAATGATGATATTCTCCAAACTGTGATTATTAGTGTGATTACCCTGGCAACCCTGGCAGTTTTACGCAAGGACTTAATCTTATTTTGTTTTGATTCTACCCATGCTCGATCGATCGGTTTGAATACAACCTTTCTCTACTATGTGTTACTATCCTTACTATCCCTAACTGCCGTTGCCGGACTGCAAACTGTGGGGATTATTTTAGTCGTGGCGATGCTAGTAACTCCAGGGGCAACTGCATACTTATTAAGCGATAATTTCGACCATATCACCCTAATTGCGATGGCAAGCGGTGTATTTTCTAGTGTGATTGGTACATATATTAGTTACCACATTGACGGTTCAACTGGTGGCTGCATCGTTGTTGTTCAAACCCTACTATTTATCATTGCGATGATTTTTGCGCCTAAACATGGCTTATTAGCTCGCTCCACAAAAAATTAAGCCGCTCCCACAGCGACTCGGCTACGGGAGTTGGGAGAAGGTTCTAGAATTACTCTCAAGCAAGATTTAATTAGAGCGTAATGCCCGAAACATCCCAAATCGGCATAACCCGGTACCGAAGGCTAGGCGCATCAGTAAAATAGTCGGGACTTCTCGCAATGATTTGATAAATCCAGAGAACCCAAAACTGATTAATCCTACTGGACGTGCAATCCCTTGCCAGACTGAATCAATCCAAGAAGGTAGGGTCTGTACTGTCCAATCTGCGGTGGTGACACTGCCCTCTACCAGCCCTGTTTCCGCTAATAGCTCCGAGAAACTCTCAATGCTCGAAAACGCTGGATGAGACCATTGATCGAGGAGTTGCTGCATCACGGGTTTCTCCCAGAAATTGAGCGGAACTTGACGATCATCCCGTTGATTCCAGTCGGCTACAACCATTACACCACCTGGCTTGAGTACCCGCATTAGTTCTCTGGCGAACACAGCTTTATCGGGCATGTGGGGACCAGCCTCGATCGACCACACTACATCAAAACTGGCATCAGGGAAGGAAAGATTCATGGCATCATCGACTTGAAACTGAGCACTGACACCTTCAGGAGTGAGTGCCTGAGCGCGCTTGACTTGTCCAGGACTAATCGTAATCCCCGTCACTGCAAATCCATACTCTTGGGCGAGAATCCGACTACTGCCACCAATGCCGCAGCCAACATCTAACACGGTGGTATTTGGCGATAATTTATCTAAACCACCCCACCGCACCATTTCATGCACAAAATCAGACTTAGCCGCTAGAAAATCTTTTGGTTGTGGTGGCGAACCATAATGTCCTAAATGAATATGTTCGCCCCAGTAGTATTCTAGAATTCCATCTTCTGTCCACTCATCATAGGAAGTGGCTACAGAGTCAGATGTTTGATAGGGGCGAGCTGTGAGCAAATAGACAGTAATCCCGATCGCCAGTAGTGCTACGATGATGCCAAGTGTAGAAGAGAGTAAATTCATTAAGTGCAAACCTTAATTTTAGCGTTTTGACGATCGAGTAGAATCCACAATACTGATTGAAAATGCTCCTCGATCAAAACTAACTTGCTACATAGTCGCGAAAGCTGCTATGACGACGGAAGTGGGCTAAAGCTTGATGCTCTAGCTGCCGGACTCGTTCGCGACTGAGATTGAGAATTTCACCAACCTTGGCAAGGGATAGCTCAGTACCGCCTTCCAACCCGAATCGCAGCCTAATCACATC
>JAJAYU010000236.1 GCA_026786125.1 Chamaesiphon sp. | reverse complement strand
TTGCCAACGATTATTCGCACAGCGGAAGAGGGACTCAAGTCTGTACCTAAAGCTACGCGGCTAGCTGCGATCGGGGTGGGTGCAACTAACTTTGAAACTGTCACCCAAATTGTGCTTCCAGCATCATTACCATTTATCGCCACTGGCGTGACACTAGCGATCGCTAGAGCGGCTGGAGAGACGGCTCCACTGCTGTTTACCTCTCTGTTTAACCAATATGATATCAATGGACTCTGGCAGCCAACAGCCACCTTATCGGTGCTGATCTACAACTTTGCTATTTCTCCATACAAGAACCAACAACAATTAGCTTGGGTAGCTGCTTTACTAATCTTGATGATGATTTTGGTAATTAGCATCATCGCTCGTGTTGTTTCTCGGCGCAAGGTTTACTAAGTTTTTCACCTGTGGCGATGCGATCAATAAATTGCGATAGTATGTGAGCATAATCTAGCGTCGTGTTCGCTAGATTATGTAACAATAAATACAGTCAAGCTAAGTGAACTGGTGACTATTCAAAATTTATTTGAATCGAGCAGAAATTTCAATATTACTCATAGATCCTCATATTCCCAAATTTTATGGTAGCTCTGACGGACAAGGAAATCGTAATTAAGACAGACAACGTTTCAATCTTTTACGGTGCATTCCAAGCAGTGCGGAATGTATTTTTGGATATTCCCAGAAATAATGTCGTTTCCTTTATTGGCCCTTCTGGTTGCGGCAAGAGTACCCTGCTCCGCTGTTACAACCGACTCAACGATCTGATCCCAAGTGCCAAGGTTCAAGGCGAAATTACCTATCGGGGCACCAATCTCTATGATGCCAAAGTCGATCCGGTGGAAGTCCGGCGACGGATTGGGATGGTATTTCAACAGCCAAATCCTTTTCCCAAGTCTATTTATGAAAATGTCGCTTTTGGACTAAAATTGGCTAAATTCAAGGGCAATATCGATGAACGTGTCGAACAATCCCTCCGCAAAGCCGCACTGTGGGAAGAAGTCAAAGATAAGCTTCACCAAAGTGGCTTATCGCTTTCTGGTGGACAACAACAACGGCTATGTATCGCACGGACGATCGCGATCGAGCCTGAAGTAATCTTGATGGATGAACCTTGCTCCGCACTCGATCCAATTTCGACTGTGCAGATCGAGAATTTAATTCATGAGCTAAAGGATCGGTTCACGATTATTATCGTTACTCACAATATGCAACAAGCAGCGCGGGTATCAGACAAAACTGCCTTTTTTAATGCTGAAGCTGGCGAGGGTGGGAGCCGATTTGGATACCTAGTGGAATATGACGATACGCGCACTATTTTCGGTTCTCCCAAGGAAGAAAGAACCCAAGAATATATTAGCGGTCGATTTGGGTAGAAATCGAACAAATATATTATTCTAAAAGGTAGGAGCAATTTATAAATTGCCCCTACCTTTTTTCACCCCTGCTGACTGAAACGATGGCTTTTTCTGCACTGATTCGCACCCTCGAACGATCTCAACTGGCAGCGGAACTGCTCTCAAAGCTCCAACAGCAGCAGATGCTCCATCTGAGTGGATTACCGCGTCTACCAAAAGGTTTGGTGACATCAGCATTGGCACAGGGATCTGGGCAGCAGCTATTAGTAGTGACAGCCACCATTGAGGAAGCTGGTAGATGGGCGGCTCAATTGGAGGCGATGGGCTGGCAAACTGTCCACTTCTATCCAACCACAGAATCGTCGCCCTACGGAGCCACGAGCGGCGAATCAGAGACGATTTGGGGGCAGATGCAGGGATTGGCGGAGATGGGGAGACTGGGGGATGGGGGGACGAGAGGACTGGGGGACTGGGAGACTGGGGGCGAAAAGTGCGGTCTTGGGGTTTCCCCAAGTGGAGCACCTTTTCAAGACAGACTGGGTGACGGGGAGACTGGGAGAAAAAAAGATAGAATGGCGATCGTTTGTACGACGTTGGCTTTGCAGCCCCATTTACCTGCGCCAGCAGAATTTGCAGCGCGATGTTTGACGTTGCGGGTGGGAGATCAGAGCGATGTGGGGCGGATTGGCACTCAGTTGGTAGAGTTGGGATATGATCGAGTCCCCCTAGTCGAAGTGGAGGGACAATGGAGTCAGCGGGGGGATATTATTGATATTTTTCCGGTGGCGGCGGAGCTACCAGTCAGACTGGAATGGTTTGGAGATGACTTAGATAAGCTCCGCGAATTCGATCCAAGCACCCAACGTTCGTTAGATAAGATCGAGAGTTTGGTGCTGACTCCAGTAAACTTTTCAACGATTTTTGGTGCAGATATTACAATAGCTCGATATTCATTAATAGACTATTTGCCTGATAATTGTTTGGTGACGATCGATGAATTTGATCGATGTCAGGCGCATAACGATCGTTGGTGGGAAGATACTCAAGCAGAATGGGAAACATTGCCTCCTGGTACTCCAATTTGGCATCAGCAGTTTAGTCAAAGTATTGCCAAAATTGAGCAGCGATTTAAGTACCTCAGAGTGGATGAATTAGCAGTGAGTGGCGAGGGTTTAAATTTATCCTGTCGATCGATTCCGACTATTCCCCATCAGTTTGCCAAGATTGCGGAAACCTTGAGAGGTTATCACAAACAAAGTTATTCCAGTTGGCTAGTGTCTGCTCAACCATCCCGATCAGCATCACTATTACAGGAGCATGATTGTCCCGCCCAATTTGTCCCCAATCCCCGCGATTTTCCAGCGATCGATAAGTTGCAAATTCAGCATACAGCAGTCGCAATTAAATATTCAGGCATAGCTGAACTCGAAGGGTTTATTCTGCCAACATTTCGGATGGTACTTGTGACCGATCGGGAGTTTTTTGGTCAGCAATCTTTAGCAAGATTTAGTTATGCCCGTAAGCGTCGTCAGGCAGTATCAAAACAAGTAGATCCAAATAAATTACGTCCAGGTGATTATGTTGTTCACCGGAATCATGGCTTGGGTCGATTTATGAAGTTTGAGAGTATTCAGACTGATGATACGCTTCGCGATTATTTAACGATTCAATATGCTGATGGATCGCTGAAAGTTCCAGCAGATCAGGTTGGCGTATTATCTCGTTTTCGCCAAGGGGCAAATTCTAAACCAGAGCTGAATAAACTATCGGGACAGGCTTGGGAAAAAACCAAAGCTAAAGTCAAGAAATCAATTAAAAAGCTGGCGTTTGACCTGTTGAAATTATATGCAGATCGATCGATCAAACAGGGATTTACTTACCCACCGGATGCCCCGTGGCAACAAGAACTCGAAGACTCATTTCGTTATCAACCGACACCCGATCAATTGAAGGCAACTCAAGATGTCAAGCGAGATATGGAGAGCGATCGACCGATGGATCGGTTGGTCTGTGGTGATGTCGGTTTTGGTAAAACTGAAGTAGCAATTCGAGCAATATTTAAAGCCGTCACTGCTCATAAGCAGGTGATCTTTCTTGCGCCCACAACAATCCTCACTCAACAGCATTATCATACCCTCCAAGAGCGATTTGCCCCCTATCCAGTTAATGTTGGATTGCTAAATCGATTTCGGACAGCCGAGGAGCGTAAAAATATTCTTCATCGGCTCAAAACTGGCGAGTTAGATATCGTAATTGGTACTCATCAATTATTGAGTAAAGAGCTAAAATTCAAAGAACTAGGCCTATTAGTCATCGATGAAGAACAGCGATTTGGTGTCAATCAAAAAGAAAAAATTAAGACCCTCAAAAGTGATGTTGATGTCCTGACTTTATCGGCCACACCGATTCCGCGAACCCTTTATATGTCCCTCTCCGGTGTGCGAGAAATGAGTTTAATTATGACTCCACCACCTTCTCGCCGTCCAATTGCGACCCATTTATCACCATACAAACTAGAAGCGATCGCCACAGCAATTCGGCAAGAACTCGATCGGGGTGGTCAGATTTTTTATGTGGTACCGCGTATCGATGGAATCGAAGAAACTGCGGCAAAAATTCTTGAAGTAGTGCCATCCTGTCGGATTGCGATCGCTCATGGGCAAATGGATGAAGCGGAACTAGAATCGACAATGTTGACGTTTAGTAATGGCGATGCGGACTTACTTGTTTGCACCACTATTATTGAATCTGGTTTAGATATTCCGCGCGTAAATACAATCTTAATTGAAGATGCTCATCGGTTTGGATTGTCCCAACTATATCAACTACGGGGACGGGTGGGGCGAGCCGGAATTCAAGCTCATGCTTGGTTGTTTTATCCCAAAGAATCGAGTTTATCAGAACAAGCTCGACAAAGGTTAAAAGCAATTCAGGAATTCACTCAATTGGGTTCTGGTTATCAATTAGCAACCCGCGATATGGAGATTCGCGGCGTGGGCAATCTCTTGGGTGCTGAGCAATCGGGACAGATGGATGTAATCGGGTTTGACTTGTACATGGAAATGCTCCAAGACGCAATCAAAGAAATTCGCGGACAGGAAATTCCTCAAGTCGATGATACTCAAATTGACCTTAAAGTTACGGCGATGATTCCGGCTGATTATATTTCCGATTTAGAGCAAAAAATGAGTGCCTATCGATCGGTAGCCGCCGCCGATACCAAACAAGAATTAGTCAATATTGCCGCAGAATGGAACGATCGGTATGGTGAAATTCCTAAACCAGCCCAACAACTATTTCGGATCGTCGAACTCAAACAAATTGCCAAACAACTCGGATTTAGTCGAATTCGTCCCGATGGTAAGCAACATGTGATTTTAGAGACACCAATGGCTGAACCAGCCTGGAATTTGCTAGCAGAATACCTAACTGATAGTATGCGATCGCGCTATGTTTATAGTATGGGAAAAGTCACTGCTAGGGGCTTGGGTGTGTTGCGTCCAAATGAACAAGTAGAAACCCTAATTAGCACACTGACTAAAATGGAAGGGGTACTAATGAGTGCTGCCGAATAATCTTCAGGGTTAGTAATTATATTCCTTAGGGTAGGCAGTACTGACGGATTAACTTACGATCTCACAAACCACTCCTAAGCCGTTTTTAACAATCATTAAACAAAATTATCGAGACGTTATTTCATTAGATTAGTGATCGATCAATAAATATTTACACTAATGGGAGATTTAAGTCGCAATTTCTGCATCATTAATTTTAACTACAGCTTGCACAAAATTGACATTTAAAGCTTCCAAAATAACCTGAAGTCGATTGAAACCAACCGCATGATAATTATTCGCTTCATAACGTTGAATTTGTTGCTCCTGAACACCGATTTTTTCTGCTAGATCCTTTTGAGTCAGACCTCCAGCAATCCGTGCCTGAATCATCACTATTGGTAAATCTTGGATTGAATTGAACGCAAACTCTGTGATTCGACCGCTTTTGAGTTGCTCGTATTCTAAAATTTCTTGACGCAATTCGTTAATTAATAAATTCAAACTGTTGCGTCTGCCTACGATTTGACGTGGATGTAAGTTGGAATCTGGCACATCAAGTTGACTTAAATCCTCTTCTAAACCTCTTAATTTAGTTTGAGTGACTTTATATTGGCGTTCATTTTGAATCATGATTTATTCCTGTGACTATCGAATTAATTGTTGGGGATCTAGTGCAATCACACCCTTGGGATGACCTGCTCTGTCAGTCTGAAAAAAACCTGCATAGCTGGGCAAATCAAAGAGCCTATCTATCAATTATCAATCAATCCTAAATTCTAAAATCTGTCCTTGTTCGCTGCCAAATTTGATTTGCATTCCCGATTGCAATGGAACTTCTTGGGCGTGAATTTTCTGCCAGTTACCATCAACATCAAGTACATAACTGCCAAAGCGGGATGAATCACGCAGATAATAAACACCGCTCACAATATCTGTCTTTGAGATTGATCGATAAACAATCTCCGCATGATATTTGGAGATCCACGGCTCAATAATTACCAGATCATTATCAGTCCATCTACCAACCCGCATTAACCCTCGAGCAATCTGACAATCAGGCTGATTCTCGAACCCAATCGATCGAATATATGCAGTGGGAATAACTTGGGGAATCGAGGAAATTTCGGTGACAGCTTGAGTTAATGGCTGAATTAATTCACCATCAAACTCAGGGTGCATATAGAGAATTGGTAGCGTCCAGGCAGGTTGATTGAACTTGTACAAAATCAGTAATTGTTGTCTGGCAGTGGCAACAGCTTGATCGATACTCATTCGATCGGTAAGAGCCTGGGTAAATGCCTGAATGAAGCTCAGAGCCTCCCTGTCAGCAATTGTGTCTCGCATCGCCAATACCGCTGGCACACCATAATGAAGCAACACCTCGGCTAAACTACTACGGGGCACAGCTTGCTGTTGGTGATAATAAGGCTGCGCGCCCCAACAAGAATTGAATACAGCTAATTTGACTCGACACCGTACCAGTAACTGCGCCAATTCTGTGCCATTAATCCCACCTAGATCGTTAAGCATGAGCAATCCCCCATCGGGCGCAGGTAGCCCATGCCCAGCATAGAAAAATAGATTATACGGCTGACTCTCTAGCTTGGAAATCAGCTCGGCAGGACTGGGTTGAATCAACGTATCCACATTACAAACGGCTGGATTGAGATGATTGGGGGGATTAAACTGACTAGGGATCTGATTCTGCATGACTTGGGCGATAGTTGCTGATTCTTGCTGGAGATCGAGCTGGGGACTACCAGGGATATTTTGACCCAATACTAGGAGGATTTTGATTGATCGATCCAATCGCTGAGTGGGTAAGGGATCGACATCACTATTTGTCCGGCTAAATAACACCTGTCGATCAAGGGAGATTGCGGGCTTACCAAGCTGTGGCTGGACGATCTCCCAGGGCAATGAGGTACACTCTGGATCGCGGATTTCCAGGCGGATGCGGAGCATTTTACCTTGACCAATTGCCATGCCTTGACTATAGGCAAAAGCATTTCCTACTTGTCTCGAAAATAACCACTGCCACAAATTTAGTCCCAAATACTGCATTAGATTCGCGCTGTAACTATTCAGGTGGGGTACCTCCACCGGACTAACAGCCGCTAAATCTAAATCGGGAATACTCGAATTTTGATGGCAGGGTAGACAATAGGGCTTGCTCCCAGGACTAAATAATTCTTGCCATCCCAGCCAAATTTGGGAAAGATCGACCGTCCAGCGACAATTTTCAATCACATACCCACCAGGATAAGGTGCTTTGACCACCCAGACCGTATAATTGTCTAGCCCAGTCGCATCTAGACGTGCAACTGCAATATTTAGAGAAGGATGTTCATCCACAACGAGACACTAGAGAATAGGAATTGAGCAGCGTGAAATAATTTGAATTAGTCAATGCCATTATCCGTGATTTTGCCCCAAAGTCGCTATACTTGCTCTATGTGGTCGATCTCCAACTATTTAGCATTATGGGCTTGATTGAATTACCGATCCTCTTGGGTTGCGGTGTAGCAATAGCAATATTTATTTCCAGAGCCAATCAACAGAAACGACTAGAATCAGCTTTCTATCAATTACTCCGCCAGCAGGATAGTTGTATTTCGTTAATTCAGTTGAGGGCAATTTCTCAAGTTAGTAGTCAGACAGCTAAAACCTTTCTTGATCGACAAATTCGATTGTTAGACGGCATTCCAGAGGTTGAAGAGAATGGGGATACCTTTTATCGGTTCCCCAAATTGCGGCTACCAGATTTGCTCGCGGATGATGGATGGTAATTTGGTGAATGGTGAATGGTGAATGGTGACTGGTGGATGGTGGATGGTTCGCCATCGGGAAAATGAGTCAAAGTGGCACATTTAGAACCAATGAGAATGTTGACAGGTTTGAGGTTGAGCGAAAATTAAGGAATGTAATGTTTTCGGCTTGGGGTCAGAAGTGGATACCAGATCGGGACTATGATGAGAAAAATTTGTAAAGTTTCGTAAGAAGAGAACTTTAAATATATGGCTATTCCATTATTAGAATACGCGCCCTCATCGCAAAATACCCGTGTCAAAGGGTATGAAGTGCCTGGGGACGAACAAGCAAGAATATTTTCCACCGATAACTTGCTCTCATCTGGTCAGACTTCTGACTTGATCGAAGCAGCTTATCGTCAGATATTCTTTCATGCCTTTGCATCCGATCGGGAAAAATTCCTCGAATCCCAACTGCGAAGCGGTCAAATCACCGTGCGGGACTTCATCCGTGGCTTGTGCTTATCCAATACTTTTACCAATAGTTTCTACAACCTCAATAGCAACTATAAATTCGTCACCCACTGTATCCAGAAGGTGCTAGGACGGGACGTATACAGCGAAGCTGAGAAAATTGCTTGGTCGATCGTGATCGGTACCAAAGGTCGTGCAGGCTTCATCAATGACCTGCTCAATAGTGAAGAATACTTGGAAAATTTCGGCGATAGTATCGTCCCCTTCCAACGTCGTCGTGTTCTCCCTTCCGGTGCCAGCGAACTGCCGTTCAACATCCAATCTCCTCGCTACGATGCCTACTATCGTCGCAAACTAGGCTTCCCCAAAGCTTCCTGGCAAGCTGCTGTCCGTGGCTACACACCCCAAGACAAGCAACCCAAAGCCGGATCTCCAGATCTATTCAAAGCAATGGCAAAAAGTCTCGGCGCGATCGGCAATCAACCTCAATCGATCTCACCTTACAACATTGATTATCAGAATTTAGTGCCTCGTCGGTAATCTAGGGGTTAGGCTTTAGGTCTTAGGCTTTAGGCGAATAAATACAACTGATAAAATCCCCTGAATATTTTTATTCAGGGGATTTTTGCGAGTCAACAGATCATTAATCCGATCCCCAAAGCCCAAAGCCTAAGACCTAAAGCCTAACATTACAGATTGTTGCGAAGATTCTCATAACCAGAGAAACAAAACCCGAAATTGTTTACTATGAGCATCAATTGTTAAACACTAACTAGG
>JAJAYU010000235.1 GCA_026786125.1 Chamaesiphon sp. | reverse complement strand
GCTCAGTGCGAGCCATTCACTAATTTATGAAGCTTCTCTGTATCAGCAACGGACATGGTGAAGATGCGATCGCATTACCCGTACTCCAAGAATTACAAAAACTAGCTCCAACTACCGAAATAGTCACATTGCCGATTGTGGGTGTGGGTAAGGCTTATAATAGCAATGATTTCGCGATCGCGGGGCAGGTTCAGACGCTGCCATCGGGGGGATTTAATCAAGATCGTCGTCAATTGGTACGAGATTTGCGCGGGGGTTTGGCGGGATTGACGATCGATCAGATTCGGACGGTGCGGAATTGGGGCAAATCTGGTGGTAAAATTCTGGCGGTGGGTGATATTGTGCCGCTATTATTTGCCTGGTTGAGTGGGGCTGATTATGCCTTTATTGGTACGGCAAAGTCGGAATATTACATTAGGGATAATCAGGGACAAATTTTAGCTTCACAGCAGGATTTGATCGAGGTGAGAACCGGATCTTATTATTTCCCGTGGGAACGGTGGTTATTGAGTCGCGACAGGTGTAAGGCTGTATTTCCACGGGATAAATTAACGGTTGAAAATCTCAGGCAATACCAGATTTCGGCTTTCGATCTTGGTAATCCGATGACAGATGGAGTGTCGCTCGATCCGCACGCACCCATTTTCTACCAAGCTCAATCAGCACAGCGGGAACTAGCTCGTCCGCTAATTATCACATTACTACCTGGCTCACGTCCACCCGAAGCTTATACAAATTGGATCCAAATACTTGTTGCTGCGAATAGTCTCATTCCAGTCTTTTCTGAGCAGAAAATTATCTGTTTAGCGGCAATTACACCCACATTAGATTTAGCGATCTTACAGAGCAGTTTAGGTGAATTAGGTTGGGTTCAAGTGGTCGATTTTGACACCAATTTAACTAATATTATTATCGATTCGATGGCGACTTATTATCAACGGGACAATGCTACGATCGTGATTAGTACTCAAGCTTATCGACAGTGTATGCAGCAAGGGGACTGTGCGATCGCGATGGCAGGTACAGCCACAGAGCAATTCATCAGTTTGGGAAAGCCTGCCTTTATTATCCCAGGTGCTGGCCCACAGTTTACGCCTAGTTTTGCTGAAGCTCAGACGCGACTATTGGGTGAGTCGGTAATATTGGTTGCTCAGGCGCAGGATATAGGGGTGGAGATGCAGCGATTATTAGCACAGCCGGATCGGTTGCAATCGATCGCGCAGAATGGATTATTACGCATGGGTACGCCTGGGGCTGCAAAAAGGATTGCAGCATGTATAGACTTACATTTGGGATGAGATTAAAATTATATTATCCAATTACCTGAAATCGATTGATCGTTGGAATCCAGATATTTTCACGATTGTATTGCGGAATTCGACATTGACAGCGATCACACATTCCAATTAATAGTAAATTGTCTTCAGGTGTGAGAATTTGTTCTAATTCCCATCGAAGTTTTTCGCGTTCTTTTTGGGACAAGCGACAGCGAAAAATTGACAATTGCATCGATTCTCCATAGGCTTTTAAGAGTTTAAAAGCTTTGCGCCAGCGTTTGGGGCAACGGATATCATAGCAAATTAAGTACCAGTGTTTCATTTTTTATTACCTCAAAATTAATTTTCCAAATAATCCCGCTTCACCCGACCATTCTTTTTCGAGCAATCTTACTTCTAGCTCTAATAAACGACTATAACTGAGGGAATAACCAATGACTGGGTGTTTCCAAGTTTCTGATTTGCGCTGTTCGTAAATTTCAATAAATTTTTTACGACCATTACTACTGAGCCAAACTTGATTTATCTCCGGTATTTTGCCATTAGTTTTAGTGATTCTAACGCCACGAATTTCAAAGTCGGTTTCAATATCCCATTGCTGACGATTGATCGAATTGACGATCGACATATCCACCAGCGGAACTCGAAATATCTCCATCAAATCTAAAGCCAGTGGTGATGCTTGAGTACGGGGTTGGTGATAAAATCCCAAAGCTGGTTCTAAACCAACAGAGAGAATTGCATTCATCACATCTTTGAGCAGGAGCGCGTAGCCAAATCCTAATAAAGCATTGAATCGATCTTTTGGTGGACGACGATTGCGATGATTAAATTTTAGTTCGATGGGTATACTTTCTAGCTGAATCAACGGAATAGAATTAAAATAAATTTTGGCTATATTCCCCTCAAAGCCTAGTAGTGATTCGATCGAAGCTACTTTACTAATCTGATTAATCAGAATTTTAATTTGTTGAATAGCCTTGGTTAATTCCTCCTTGTGTGGAGATTTACCACGCTTACCACGCATCAATAGTTGTCTTTGACTTTGTGCTCGACAGGTGACGAGTTTTTTGGCTAAATCTAAACAAGTTTCAGGATTAGTCAGAGCTTGATATTGTCTAATTCGCCGTTGAATACTGCCATTGCGGGGATCGAAGCTACCCAGATACCTACCCCCACCAGAAATAAAATGAACACCGATTTCTTTGTCGGCACAAAAGTGTAAAGCTTGAGTAGAAATCTGGGAAAAGCTGTGCAATACTAGCTGTCCGACTTGTTGAGCGGGAACTGTAATAACTGGATCTTTTTTGGGAGTAATCTTAATCTGTTCGCCAGTTTTGCCCACTCTGGTACCAGGTTCGAGAATGTGCAAGATCTGGCGGGTATCATCTTCAGGAAATAGGCGGATGGGTTGCCAGGATTTGTCATGGGCGAGTCTAGCTTCTTCGGGCAGACAGACGGGGGCGAGGGAACAAGCGGCACACAAGCGTTCGTTGTCGGTGACTGGGGGGCGATAGGTGGAGCGTTGGAGGGTTCG
>JAJAYU010000234.1 GCA_026786125.1 Chamaesiphon sp. | reverse complement strand
GTGGGAAGGCTGTCTAAGTGTGCCAGGGGTACGTGGTTTAGTGTTACGTGATCGCACGATCAATGTGAGATATCTCACTCAATATGGATATCTGGTTCAACAAGAATTAACCGGATTTGTTGCCCGAATCTTTCAACATGAACTCGATCATTTAGATGGTATTCTATTTCCCGATCGAGTCTCACATCCTAGTGAATTAATCACCGAAGCTGAGTATCTGAAGATTGCCTTTGACTAGGAGATTGGCAGGTAGCTGTTGGGTTATCTCCTGAAGGAGAGGCTCCGCCAACATTCTTCAACCCAATCTATCAATTATCAATTATCAATTAAACCCCTATCTTGCGCCGCTGCTAAAAAACTTAAACGTTACTAAAAAGCAACTAAAATTGATAGTGGTAATTGCGATCGCACCGAATAATAAACCTTTGCTAAATCCTTTAACTCCACGCTTAACCGACCAACGAAGTAAGGGGAGTAGATAAATTAACTGGACTAATCCAATTGAAAAAACCACTGACATGAACACTGGTGAGAAAGTATTAAGACACAGCGCGATGAAAATGACTAAAATGTCAATCCCAAAGATTGTGACAACACCAGAAATCGCGTCACTGATGTGGGACTTTTTTAAGAGGGGGTTTTTTAACATAACTTTCTTAGGTAGTCTCCGTCGATCTCGATCTAGCGATTTTTCTCTAATCAAAATATTAAAACTGATAGAGTGAGTATTGATTGTTGGTCATCGACAACACTTTAATTAACGTGGCACAGCTACCGTCTATTAGTAATCTTAGCAGACTACATCACTAAAATTTAAAGATTAATTTAAGAATCAGCCTATTTACTTAAGTTACGTTTGAGAGATTCAAGTTCTTCATCAGCCTCCCACCGCCGAAACTGAGCATCTAATGGATCGGCAAAATTGCTGTCTTGGGTATAATTATTTACCGATCCCCAGCTACTATTAGTACTCTCTGTGGCGGCTTGAGTGCGAGCAGCTTGAGCAGCCGCAGATTTGGTTTTGACTTCGATTCGCCGACTTTTGATGGTTTGTAGTAGCTCCGTAGCCTTAGCTTTGCGCTCCTTCAATCCTTTCATTTTACCCCAAAGTTGGTTTCCTTGGGGTAGCAGCGCATTGACGCGCTCTTGGGCGGCTAGAGCCAAGTCTGAGCGTCCAGCAGTGGTCGCTTTCTGAACTCGATCAAACCAACTTTTGATGTCCTGTGCAGTACTGAGGATTTCTTGTTCGACTTTCTTCTCTTGGGTTTGCAGGTCTACGATGAGCTGTATGGTATCTGTTTCCTGTTCGGCTAGTTGTTGTTCAATTACCTGCAATTCGAGATGCGGGTTTTTGCTAAGAAAGTCATCGATCTGACTCTCTAGAAACCGCTTCATGTCTTCTAGTAAAGCCATAATTTAGTTGATAGTTGATAGATTTGTAGGTTGGGTTGAGCCTCGTTCGCGGAGCGTCTCCCATCGGAGAAAACCCAACAGCTCTAATGTTCTGCATCGAGGCATTTTAATTTAATCCACGATCCTTAAAATTTCTGACCAATTTTGATTGATCGAATTTCGCCACCTTTTCTTTTGATGGTTACTTCACTTTTAGATATATTTACTAGCGACCAATTGCTAGTGCCAATTTTTTGACCGATTTTGATGGTTTGATTTTTCTTGTCGATTTGAAAGATTGCAGTGGGATATTTGTTATTTTGGATTGTTTTTACCAGAGTAGCTGGTTTCTCAATTGTGGGTGGGGTTGCCGCAATTGGTGCTGTGGCTATTGCTGGATTAAAGGGTGTTGCGGTTGCAGTAACTGGATTAGCTGGGGTTGGTAGTTGGATCGCCGCTGTGGTAGTAATCTTGGCTGACTCGATTTTTGAGATCGATTTTCGCATGTAGTCGGCGAATTTCGCATCCTCTGGAGAGACTTGAGGCTTGGATTGGAATGGGATCCAACTGGTATCGATATTTTGAGGAATAGAGATTTTGCGCTCGGTTACTAGCCATACGAGTGAACTACCGACAGCGATCGAACCAAGCCCAACACCGAGGACAGCTTTGAGCCAAAATGGAATCCGTCGCGCCTGTTTTTTTGGTTTAGCTTTTGACGGTTGAGGTGGATCGATATCTACTGTCAATTGAGGCGAGAACCGATCTGATTGGGGGATATAAGCTTGAGTATATTGGTTGTCTGATTCTGGTTCCGTCCGGTAGTTAGTTGGAGACAGTGCCGACTGATTTAACTGGAGAGATTTTTGATCGGCTTCGAGATCGCCACTGAGCAATTCATCAATGTCGATAAATAATCGATCGAGAGATCGATCTGCATGGGCATTGAGTTTTGTTAATATATCTCGATCGAGTGGTTGGGAAGATGCGGGGTTTTGGTTTGTCATAGGGTTAGGCTTTTAGTTCGGCTACGCTCACTGACCGATGTTGGTTTTGGGAATTAGGCTTTAGAGATTAGTTTAGCTTAAAGTGATTTATTGCATTCGATCGATTGTACGATATTGAATTGCTTCGGCGATATGGGTGGGTTCAATTTGATCGGCACTGGCGAGATCGGCAATAGTTCTCGCTACTTTGATAATTCGATCGCTAGCTCTGGCTGATAGTCCTAGTTTGCGAATGGCTGTTTCTAGTAATTGCCGACTATTATCGTCTAATGGGCACCATGTTCGCAATTCTCTACTTTGCATTTGGGCATTGCAAACGATGCTTGGTACAGAGAGAAATCTGTCGCTGGCTCGATCTCTCGCTGCTTGGACGCGCGGACGGACTGTAGCAGAATTTTCCCCTGTGGGTTGGTTGGTGATTTCTTCTGGTTTAAGCCGATTTACGGCCACTTGTAGGTCGATCCTATCCATTAGGGGGCCAGATAGCTTCGCCCAATAATTCTCGCGCTGACGGGGATTGCAGGTACAAGCCTGAATCGTATCTCCATAGTAACCACATGGACAAGGATTGGTGCTGGCGACAAGGGTGAATTGGGCGGGAAAGGAGACAGATTGACGAGTACGGGAGATCGTCACATGTCCGTCTTCTAGTGGTTGACGCAGGAATTCCAGGACATCGCGTTTGAATTCAGTTAGTTCATCAAGAAATAATACGCCTCGATGGGCGAGGGATATCTCCCCAGGACGTGGATATGTCCCTCCCCCGACCAAACTTGGCCCGGATGCTGAGTGATGCGGACTTCGATAAGGTCTGTCACAGACCAAAAAACCACGCTCTCGCAGTAAGCCAGCGACGGAGTGGATCTGAGTTACTTCCAGAGCTTCGGCGAATGATAATGGAGGGAGAATCCCTGGCAATCGTCTGGCTAGCATCGTTTTACCGCTACCTGGTGGCCCAACAAAAATTAAATTGTGTCCGCCAGCGGCGGCAATTTCTAGGGCACGGCGGGCATGTGCTTGTCCTTTGACATCGTGCAGATCGGCACAGTCCAACTGCGTTTGAGCTAGTTTGCCCGTAATATCTACTTTGACTGGCTCAAATTGTTCG
>JAJAYU010000233.1 GCA_026786125.1 Chamaesiphon sp. | reverse complement strand
GTACCCGCCCGCCTCTTACTACTCCTGGAGAAAATTAATTTCATGCTGCGACTGGAACATATCTGCAAGATTTATCCCACAGGTGAAGTCCTCAAAGACATTAATTGGGAAGTCAAGCCAGGAGATCGAATTGGACTAGTAGGTGCGAATGGTGCGGGTAAGTCCACCCAAATGAAGATTATTGCTGGGCAAATCGAACCCACCAGCGGTGAAATTATCCGCCCAAATAGTCTGAATATCGCCTATCTTAACCAAGAATTTGACGTAGATCCGACCAAGACTGTCAAAGAAGAATTGTGGCAGGCCTTTGGAGAAGCCAATCGTGTCCATTCCGAACTGAATCAAATTCACCATCAACTAGAAACGGCTAGCGGCGATGAGCTAGATAAATTGCTCACCCGTATGGACAAATTCCAGCGGCTGTATGAAGCATTAAATGGCTACGCCCTAGAAGCCGAGATTGATAAGATCTTACCCGAAGTTGGGTTTGAAATGGAAGATGCCGATCGATTGGTCAGTGCCTTTAGTGGCGGTTGGCAAATGCGGATGAGTTTAGCCAAAATCTTACTCCAATTTCCAGATTTATTACTACTCGATGAGCCGACTAACCATCTAGATCTAGAAACGATCGAATGGCTAGAAAATTACCTGCGGAAACTGGAAACGCCAATGGTAATCATCTCACACGATCGCGAGTTTCTAGACAGACTTTGCAACCAAATTGTCGAAACCGAACGGGGTGTTTCGGCGACCTACCTGGGTAACTATTCATCTTACCTCGAACAAAAAGCTGAAAATTCCTACGCGCAATTAAATGCCTTCGAGCGTCAACAAAAAGAACTCGAAAAACAACAAGCATTCATCGAGAAATTTCGTGCTAGTGCTACTCGCAGTACTCAAGCAAAGAGTCGCGAAAAGCTGATCGATAAAGTTGAGCGAATCGCTGCGCCAATATCAACAATGCGGACTCTCAGCTTCCGTTTCCCACCCGCTCCTCGCAGTGGTCGGGAAATAGTTGAGATCAAAAATCTCGAACATGTCTACGGTGACAAAATCCTCTTCATGGGTACGGATTTATTCATCGAACGTGGTGACAGAATTGCCTTCCTCGGCCCCAATGGTTGTGGTAAATCCACCCTGTTGAAAATGATTATGGGGATGGAACATCAGACCAGTGGCTCGATTACTCTGGGCGAACATAATGTGATTCCCAGCTATTTTGAACAAAACCAAGCAGAAGCACTGGATCTAAGCAAAACAGTCTTGGCAACTATTCACGATGAAGTCCCCGACTGGAAAAACGAAGCAGTCAGAACTCTATTAGGTCAGTTCTTGTTTACTGGCGACATGGTGTTCAAAAAAGTTGAATCACTCAGTGGTGGTGAAAAAGCCCGTCTCGCTCTGGCAAAGATGCTGCTGATTCCAGCCAATCTATTAATCCTAGATGAGCCTACCAATCACTTAGATATCCCCGCCAAAGAAACACTGGAGAATGCTCTAATTAACTATGATGGTACGGCGTTAATCGTTTCACACGACAGGTATTTTATCTCCCAAGTCGCCAACAAAATCGTCGAAGTCCGTGATGGTGAGTTCCGCGTGTACCTCGGTGACTATCACTACTACCTCGATAAGCTAGAAGAAGAACGCCAAGCTACTAAACAAAAAGCTTTTGTAGCCGCAGAAGTTGCCAAGAAAGCTGCTAAAGCAGAGAAAGCGAGCAGCAAGAAGAAATAAATATTTGGTATCAGAAACTAGGGTAGGGGTAATCAATGAATTATCCCTACCCTAGTTTCTGGATGTGTCTGGGTTTCGAGGCTCAACCTACGAATATTAGTGAACTGGGGAAGAGTTTTCAGATGTCCATTAATTGCTAATAGCGATTTATGGCTGACTTCTGGGAATTATATGATATGAGGTATGATAGTGTTCAGCTACCATCAAGAATTATAGAAAGTAGGAAAACTAAAAATTATGCAAGATAGAAAGCCAGATCAAAACCAAAAAATAGCCGCAGGAATATGTGCTATTTTACTAGGCAGCTTAGGCATTCATAAGTTCATCTTAGGCTACACAACCGAAGGCGTAATTATGTTGTTGGTAACAATTTTAACCTGTGGTATTGGAGGAATAGTTATGTCAGTAATTGGTATCGCTGAAGGTATTATTTATTTAACTAAAACTGATGAAGAGTTTGTCAATACTTATGCTGTGAATAAGAAAGGTTGGTTTTAATTGTGGTCGAATTGACCAAAAAAAAGCTAAATCGACAATTATCCAAAAGATCCAGAATATTACGTTGTGGGATAATTGGATTCTGTACTATTCCGCTAATTAGTAGTTGGTTGTATACCAATGGATATCGCTTTGGCTTTATCTTCTGTCCCATTCGACATTGGACGGGAGTTATTTGTCCCAGTTGTGGGATGACTCGATCGTTTATGGCGATCGCGCGTGGTGATTGGCACAGCGCGATCGATTATCATCTATTTGGGCCGTTATTATTTGTTGGATTTGGATTGACCATAGTTCATATAATCTGGGAGCTATCTATTGATCGTAATTTACAGGTATTTTATGTCCAGTGGTTGAAACGCAGAGATTTTCAATTAGCACTACTCATTAGTTTTTTAGGCTACTATTTGCTTCGACTAACTCAGATTATTCCATCCCATCATATCTAGGAGATCGATCATGAACAGCAAATCGAAGTTATTGTTTTTGCTAATTCCGGCTGGATTGAGTGGAGTCTATTTTTCGACGATATCAGGATTGGATCTGAATATATTTAGCAAAGAGATATCACTGGTAGTTCCACTACAGATTTTAGCATTGGTATATGTGGGCTACTACTATCGTCGCAAGCAAGCCAAGATCAAATCATAGTCTGATTTATCTGCGTCTAATATTTAAGTCTAATCAAAATTGCTATTCCGGCAAAACAAAATTCTAATTAGTGCTGGTAATGAGCATAGATCGCCAGTAACCGGAACAAATTCGAGCGTTCCCACAATCTTATTTGAATAAGGTGTAGGGTATTGCATTTTATGCAATCTAAAAGTGCTATGATTTGCAACAACAAGTGAACAAGTATAAATACTTATTTTGATCTAGCCCGATCCTCCTCGGTAAGTTTTTCCTAAACGAATCAGGTAAATGGCAGAATAAAGCCAATAGCTAGTTAGTCAGTCTTAAAATCACAACCAAATAACCGATTTTTAAAAATCATGCTCGGCAAGTATTCGCAGTTAGGGATTGTAGGTAGCGCGATCGTTTTGTGTCCAGTTGTGGCACCCATAGTCATGGCACAACTGACTCGACCTGATGCCGCCTCAAAATCACTATACATATCCTATCCTCCTGCCAATCACAAAACCGCAGCCGATCGAATTTTCTTGATTGGGAGTGCGCCGACTGAGGGTAAGGTTTCGATTAATCAAACTTCAGTTCCCCGCAGTCTCAAGGGGCATTTTGCCTCTGTCTTCAATCTCAAAGTTGGTAAAAATACCTTCGATGTCGATTATAAAGGACAGACGAAAACGATCGTCGTTACTCGATCGGCTATCGCTAAAACCGATGCTCCTAAAGATAACTTCACGCCTAATTCCCTCGAACCTCAAGGCGATATGGCACGGATGCCAGGTGAATTAGTTTGTTTTGGTGCAAATGCCCCAACAAAATCTAAAGTACAGGTGAATATATCGGGGCAAGATATCAAGCTCCAAGAACAAACCAAAAGTATTGAGCTACCAGATAATAAAGCTGTCCTGATCGATAAAAATCAACCCCAAGCCATGTATGGTGCGGGGCAATATCTGGGCTGTGCAATTGCTGCTGCCGCCGCAGATTTGGGCAATCCTACTTATAAGCTTGAGACAGGCAATCCCCCAACGACAGTTGCTCAAACGGCACCAGGCAAAGTGCAGATTCTCTCGCCGTTGAATCTTGATATTGCCGAAGTCAATGTCGAAGGTGGCATCACTCGCACGGGTGCCAGTTCGGATTTTAGTCGGCTGACACCGCTCCCCAAAGGAACTAGAGCAGCCATTACCGCTCGTCAGATGGGGGACAACAATGGCAAGCAAGCCAACTGGGTACGATTGGACTATGGCGGTTGGATCCTCGCCGAGCAGGTACAGATCACATCTGGAGTTGGTGTACCACCAAAAACGATCGTCAAGAGCGTAATGAGTAAAGAGCGAACGGGAGCTACTGATGTAATCTTTCCACTCCAAGTAGCAGTTCCCGTTACCCTCGAACAAGGGACAAATACTATTACTCTTACCCTCTACAACACCACCGCTCAGACTGATATTATTCGATTCAATGATAATCCTATTGTTTCGCGGCTAGATTGGAAGCAAACGACCCCTGGAGTCGTCCAATATGTATTTAACCTCAAATCTAATCAACAGTGGGGCTACAAGCTCAAATACCAAGGTAGCAACCTCGTGCTATCTCTCCGTCACCCACCCAAACTCAATAAAAATAATCTCGCCAAACCCCTAATTGGCACCAAAATATTACTAGATCCAGGACATGGCGGCAAAGATTCTGGGGCAGTTGGGCCGAACGGTTATACCGAGAAAGAGGCTAATCTCTATGCGGCGAAATTATTGGCAAATGAGCTGTCAATGCGCGGTGCCTCCGTATTTTTATCACGGGAAACCGACAAATTTATCGAACTGAGCGATCGACAGACAATTATTGAT
>JAJAYU010000232.1 GCA_026786125.1 Chamaesiphon sp. | reverse complement strand
CCGCATCCGAGCATCAATCCTAAACTGACTAAAATTTCTCTCATACTCAATCTGATTTGAACCACTATCTGATTATAGTTGGGAGTTGGGAGCGGGGAGCAGGAAGAGTGGGGAGTGTAAGAGAAATACGCCCTTCTCACTCAAGAAATAGACAGTTATTGATTCACTATCTACCATTCACCATCCACCCATTATTCAGATCTACTTCCAAGATTTATTTTCCATTTCGCGGATCTGGCGTTCAAGCCTGTCGATTCTGCCCCGTAGCTCGTCCATCTCTGCTTGGCGTGGTACGCCGAGATCTTGCATCGTGTTGCGAATCATCCGCTGCATTTGCAGCTCAAAATTAGCTGGATCTAGCTTTAGTTGTCCCATCAAGTCATCAACAAATGATTTAGCTTGGTCGGGGTCGATTTTACCTTCTTTGACCCATTGCTCGCTGACCTCGCGGACTCGATCGGCAACCAATGAAGTCGTGCCGATCCCAATCATTAAAATTTGTTGCAGCCAGTTGTTGTTATCCATAACCCATATCTCATTACTATCCCTATTTTATGCGGACAGACGTGGATCGATCGGGGAGATATCCGAATACTAATGTTACTGAATTTGGCGGTGTCGAAGTTCCGCTCACTGAGCGGAGCCGAAGTGAGCGTTTGTTTTTGTCAATTTTTGGTACATTGGCTCTTCGAGACTGGGATTGTTGTAGAGGAAAGCATAATCTTTTGCTTGTTCACGATTAGCTCGATCGATTTCGGCTGGACTTTGTTGCTGCTGAATTCGCTGGCTGTCGGAAACATCTCTACTTCGTAGATAGGCTGATTTACCGATATCGGCAAATTGAAACAGTAGAGTACCTACAGCGACAATCCCAATTGCTTGTGAAGTTTTCATGATTTTTCACCCAGTTCTTACGATCTTATAATTCATGACTAGAGATCGCGAATCAGGATGAAATTAGCGATCTTTACTATTCTTTCACTGTTTGACAATTTTCAGACTACGACAAATAGCCCTAATTTAAGCGATAAAAAGTTTGTTTATACCAGTCTGGTGTGTAAAGACTAATCGAAAACTGAGCTACTGTTTCTGGCCAAATCCAACTAATTTCATTGGCGATTTTCCGATGCTTTTGGATTAATCGTTTGTAGATAATATTGTTTCTACAAAGGATTTCTACGCCGATCGAGATCGAGTTTGACCCATTCTCCCGAAATAGTGCATGATCCAGCAATGCACGAGTACTGCCATCAAACTGACGGTAGAAAAGCTGTAACCTATCGCCAAAGGTTTCCTCAGTATACAAACCATCCCAATCTAGAAAGGGGCAAAATAAATAATCTTCTTCTTCTGGTTCTAGATAGTGCATACAAAAGATTTAATGGCGATCGGATATCCTCAAGGTTTGGAGCTATATTTTATGAGCTTTACCTATTTTCAATCAATGACGATCAGATTAAATCGGACTTTTGTATGAGATTTAGTCATTAAATTAACGACTTTTGCCTGAAGTTAGCATCTATTTAGAATTTCTATCGAAGTTGGAAGTGAGATTTATGGAGAAAATTTGATTAATCTGGCAGCGATAATACCACCTATAAAACCAAATAGATGTCCCTCCCAAGAGATACCTGGAGTCGAGGGGAAAATGCCCCACAAGACGCTGCCATAGCTACAACCGACGATTAGAGCAATAATGCCTGAACTGATACGGCGATCGAAGTAATAACGGGCAAGTAGAAAACCCACATAACCAAAAATCACGCCACTTGCGCCAATATGCAAGGCAGGCGCGCCAAATAGCCAAGTGCCCAAACCAACTACCACCATGCAAATCACCGACACTATCACAAAATCACTAATACCTTGAGCCATAATCAGCCAGCCCAGTACGATAAAAGGCACTGTATTTGCAGCAAGATGTCCAAAACCACCATGTAGAAATGGTGCAAACAAAATTCCCCGCAAGCCGATTACATTTCGCGGTAATATCCCAAAGATGTCTAGTCCAGTCCGAAACACAAATACATCGAGGATTTCCAAACCCCACATCAAACCCACAAGCGTCGCTAAAATTAAAATCTGAGTTCTGATTTCACCAAACACTTCTTTCATGGCTGCTTTATTTTAGCTATTCTCTCTAGAATAACAATTTTGGATAGTGGATAGTGGATAGTGAATAGTGAATAGTGAATAGTGGATATGTTAAAGCCTAAAGCCTAAAGCCTAAAGCCTAAAGCCTAAAGCCTAAAGATCTCGCATCATTGAGATCGATCGAGGTTGATAACCTAATTGCTGATATAGTTCGATCGCTGATTGGTTTGCTGTAAATACCTGTAAACCCATTTGGGTATAGCCCCGATCTTTCGCCCAGGCTTCGGCATGTTGCATCAATGCTTTGCCAATACCTTGACGACGATATACTGGATCGACGTAAACTAGTAGGACATTTGGATGACGAACTCCATTGACTTGATCGATCGCTATTCCTAGCCACAAACAAGCAATTTTAGTAGAGCTAGTAGTAGTGACAAACCATAATGGAGTCTCAGCACTAAAGTATCGATCGACAGTTAATTGCAAATGCTGATAGTTTTGTTGGTGAGGATATAGTTCCTGATAAGTAACTTGGAGAAACTTCAATAGAGCAGCAACATCGATTGCTCCGCCTGTGACTAGTTTGGATTCAGTTTGATCGGGAAATAAATGCGTCACATTACCACCGCTGTAACTTGTTCATAATCAAGCAGGTTTAGGAATTAGGGGATAGGGGATAGGGAATAGAGAATAGCCAAAAGAGTCTGGACACTCGTGTCCTAATCTCCCTAATCTCTCTAATCCCTAATCTCTCTAATCCCTCTCCCCTCTCCCCTCTCTCCTCTCCCCTACTCCTCACTCCACAATCGCTCCAATTGAGATTGCCAAGCTGACATCATTTCTTTGCGGATGTCTTCAGTCGCGCCGAGATCGCCGAGAATTCCTTCGGCGTAAAATCTATCGAGTGTTTGCATGGTTTGAGCGAGGGTATCCCCACGTTGTTTGGCGATACTGACGATCTGTCTAACTTGCTTGGTGGCAAAATCTTGGAAGGCTCGATCGATTCCGACTCGTTTCATGTCGATCAATCTGTCGATCGCTGTAGTAAAATCTTCAGCAGTTAGTCCCGCAACGCTATGCTGCCAAACTCCCCACAAAACGCCCTGGTGGATAGCATAACGAGTCTCCAAGGTGGCATCAAAGTTTGCCGAGAGGAATTCTTCGACAAAGGTCATTGCCTCGGCTGAGGGTGCGATTGGCACCAACATCCGAATCCAAGACTGTTGCGCTGATAAAATCACCAGCAGGCGATAATCTGGTGTGTCTACCTGATAAGAATCCACTTCGGGGATTTTTAGGGCTGTACCAAAGCGATTAGTCAGAAATGATTGAATATTTTCAGGTGTCACAGGGGTTATGAATTGGGGAAAGGGAAAATTTCGCGATCTATCAACTATCAACCACCTCTTCCTGATACTCAACTTGCTTGACAGTTTGAGGAATATCTACTTTCTTCGGAGCGTCGGGGATATTTAGTTTTTGGGGTTGATAGTCAGGCGATTGGGTATCTTCACCCCACATGTCATCATCGAGAGTGAGAATATCTTCCTCCACTTGCGCTAATGGTTTTGCAGGTGGAGAAATTGGTGTGTAGGCGACATCCTGATAAACTTTATTCGCACGAGGCGGTTCGATATTACTACCATCATTCCAGTTTTCGCCTTCATCCTCGTCATCGTAGTAGAGCGGCTCGGCTTTGAGGCGTTGGGGTAATGGAGCAGCAACAGCTTGTACTTCTTCCCAGTTGTCGTCTTCCCAGACAGTTTGGCGAACTGGGGGTGCGGCGCGGACGATTGGAACTGGGGGAGCGATGGGGGTGCCAGCAGCCAATTGATTTTCGGGACGGATTACCGCAGGGCGATAGCTGTATTCGTCTTCCCAGGGAGCTTTACCGAGTCCGATTCGTTCGAGGAAGCCGACAGAGAGTTGTTCGAGCCGTTCTTCGGAGCCTTCAAAGACAATTAGGCGATTGGGTCCACTACTGACGACTTCATCGATCGAGAATTCATAAGTACTGATTACATTATCGGGGATTAGGGGCAATCCGATCGCGGCGATAATAATCGAAGTCAATCTACCATCATCACAGTTGAATTTGAAGCCCCGTACCTTGCCCAGAATGTCGCCAGTTTCGGTAATGACTTCGCAGTTAATTAGATTAGTATAAGCTTCAGGGTCGAGATCTGCGATCGCGTCATCATTTGGTACGAGAATGACATCGCCCATTTTTTCGATCGATTCCAGCATCATATACTTTACCAGTCCGCCTGGAGCCGACAGCCAGCCATCGCGCAAACCTAGTGCAGCCACTTCCCGACTATCGATATCCACGAGTAACTCTTTGACAATTCCTAGCCGTTTGCCAGTGTCTTTGGCGATCACTTGAGTATCGATCAGATCGGAGCGTTGACGAATCAGTTCGGGTGTCATATTACCAGATTGGGATGCGGAATAAGGGGTACAGACAAGTAGCGATCGATCTACATCTATTAGTGTATTTTATCTTGACCGCTACTCCGATCTATTGTACGGTTTCCTCTACCACAAGGATTTGTGGTAGCGCGGTTGCCCTGAAGCCTCACACCCCATCTACTGTTCAGCCATCCTAGTCCACCGTGCTATCACCAAGATATTAACCCAATACTTCTTTCCCGACAGCTTGATATTTAGACCAACCAAAATTAGCGCGAGGATCGATACAGTCTCTGATAATGACTCCTTTGCTCGATGATCGTTCAAACGCCACTAGCAGCGGGATATCTGCCTGAAATAATGGTAGTTTCGCCTCTTCCAGAATACCTCTAGCTGCGCGTCCAGTTCTAGTCCGAGAATCTACTTGTGTCAGCAAGACTTTATATTTCGCACCCCATTTTTCTAACAACTCGGTTGTTTTAATCGTTGTATCGAGATCGAGATAATTTGCAGTTGTCGGGATAATTAATAAATCGCTACTAGCCACCAAATCTTGCAGCTCATCTTGTTCGGGACGAGCTTGAGTATCGGTAATGATGTGAGTATACTTGCTAATAATCCCCGTAGCACCAGCTTGAGATGCAACTGTAAACGGTAATTTGTCTTCTCTCGACCAAACTAACGCAGAGCGATTTCGATCGGCATCAATCAGTAATGTGGGCGCGTTTTCCTGAAGGTAAGCCGCCAAATGGATTGAAGTGGTGGTTTTGCCAACACCACCCTTGAGTGCCGTAATGGTAATAATCATGTGCTAGTGGGAAGAGAATCCTGATTTCTAGCACCACTGTAAGAGGTTGAGCGTACCTTCCGCTAGCTCTGCAACATAAATTAGGGGTTACTTTCGGCTATTTCAGTCATTTGGCTAATACTGAGTAATCGTGAGAACATGAACACTTGAGATTTTGATTATATGACAAATACCCGACTTCCATAATTAGAAGTTAGGCATCTAGCAACACTAGAGATTAAATAAGATACGGAGAGGAGAGGATTCGAACCTCCGTTAGATGTAACTCTAAAACTGATTTCGAGTCAGCCACCATCAACCACTCGGACACCTCTCCAGGATATTCACCATATATCATACACTATTACCGTTCCAAATATCTAGGCGGATGTTAGAGCCGTTTGATCGCGGGAATTATCGATCGAGTGTAGGGGCATGGCTTGATGCCCGCCCTCAACCATCGCTCCGCACCAGCAGGGCACCCACAAGGGGATGCCCCTACAGTTTTGTAGTAGGCTAACTTAGATGTAGAATATTCCAGCTAGACCCCTTTCACTAGGCTCAAACTTCCATGAATGCAGCAGAAAGTAAACGAGTTGAAGACTTCCTGACTAAGTGGTTGGGTTCTGAGGGGAACGAACGGGCAAATTATCAAACCTTTTTCGGCGATCTGTGTGTGGCTCTAGATGTACCAGAACCGCCGCCAAAGGGCAGTGTCGAGGGCGACAAGTACTGTTTTGACAAAAACATCAAGTTCTTCGGACAGAAGGCAGAGACGACGCGATTTGCGGACTTTTATAAGGAAGGATGCTTTTTGATTGAGGCGAAGCAGGGGAGTACCAATTCAACCAAGGGGCATGGTAAGCGGGGGACGAAGGGTTATCGGGATGCGATGCAACAGGCGTTTAACCAGGCGAAATCTTATGCTTACAATCGGATGTTACCTGCGTTACCGCCGTTTTTTATTACCTGCGATATCGGTTCGCATTTTGAGGTGTGGGAGGGGTTTAGTGGGGAGTATGGGAGCTATGGGGCGCGTCAGCAGCTAAATCTCAAGGATCTGGCGCAACCGGAAATATTCGATCGATTTGTGGCAATTTTCACAGATCCACAATCGCTGAATCCTGAGAAGTATCGAGCGCGGGTGACGCGGGAAGTAGCGGCGGAGTTGGCGAAGTTGTCGCGGTGGCTGGAGGAAAACGCCCAGGTTGATGTGGGTATCCAGGGTGGCGTGCGGTTGAAACCGCCGCTGGGGATGCAAAGTCCGCGCAGGCGGACTAAGACTAGTGCCAAATTTGCGAATGCGGACTCTAGATCTCAGTCCGCGCAGGCGGACTTTGTACCACTAGCCTCGATTTCAAT
>JAJAYU010000231.1 GCA_026786125.1 Chamaesiphon sp. | reverse complement strand
TTTATTTTTATAACTGCGCGAAGGGGAGATTTTTGCAAAAAAATTGGTGTTTTTTGGTGTGGGTCGTGGTCATCTTTATCGGCTGAGCGGGCAACGGGGGGGGGGGGGACTAGGAGATTGAGGGGCAAATTGGTTAATAGATTAAGCCTTATCTTATAGCTAGTTTACCCACAGCGGTAATGATTCTAGTCGTTTGATGTAGCTAAAATTAATGATAATAATTATGATTTAGTTCTTGGCTATTGGTTGTTTGATTCGATCGACGGTGGTATGAGTCTCAGCAAAAGTATACCTCAGACCTATCATTCTTTTGTGCCATCAGCAATTATGCTGAACTAAATCTATCGTCGATCAAATCAGATTGAAGCAATAACAGCGGTATCAATGACTCAATTGATTGTTTAACAAGGCTTTGGCACGATCTAATCGAGATCTGACCTTGCTTGACTCGGCGCAATTAGTTAACCATTCCTGATCAGTTGACAATTTCGGGTGAGGAAATATTAATCAATCGATCGGTCGGCAATTCTATTTAGATGCTATAGTAAATGATATTAATTTGCAATAGTGTTAGTAATCTAGAGTAGCATAAAAGCTATATGTCATTAGTTAGCGGTATTGCAAGATAAGAAAAAGCTGACCAAATACCCTAACTGTCTGAATAACTCTAGTTACTAAGCATTAAGGTATCAGCCAGCAGCAAAATAAATAACTACTTAGAGTGATAATTTAAACAATGTTTTAATCGATGAACTATTTGAAACTTGGGTATAGGAGCAGATCTCGACCCGACTTGGACTATTTGAACTAGCGGATGGTGTAGATCTTCCAGTCGCAGTTACGGAACAACAATCTCTAGTCATAGATCCAGCGTTATTGGAATTAACCAGTCTCATGGATCGACAGTCAGAGATCGATGCTCCGATGGATAAAACAGTAGAACTAGAGGAATTAATCGAACCTAGTATTTCATTGGAACTATTTCATCGATCGAATATACCCCAGCGTGATGTCGGCACTTCACAGCTACCACCGACATCAACTTACAAATAAAATCTATTAAATCCCCAACCTAAGAACCTAGCTATCTAGCTATCAACTAATTAAACACTCACCCTTAACCCCTAAATCATGACCATCGAATCATTCGACGAAACATTAACCGAACGGGAATTTCCCAAGCAATTAGATCTGGCTCAAGTCTGCATCTATGGATTGAGTATTCTTTCCGGTGGTATTTTTCTGTTTATGCCTTTTTTCAATCTGCTCCATCCTAGCCCGTGGCAAAGATCCCTTGGGGCAATTCATGGCTTTGGTTCACTATTAGCGACAGTTGTCGCTGTATATACCGGACATTTAGCATTTCCTTTATTGCGCGGCTCTGCGAAGATTTTACCGCAGGTACGAGCGTTGACATTTTGGGCAACTTCGATCGCATTTTTGGCGATTGCTACTGGCAACTGGGCGTATATGCGTTATCGTGCCGATGCTGAGTTTGGTGGTGCCAGAGCTTGGCTCAAGGAACATAGCCCCCTCGCCCAATATGTCTTGATGGAGTATCACGAGTTTAGTGTCTTATTCACACTACCGATTGGTGTAGCTTGTACCTGGATTTTGTGGAATTATGGCGATGCAATTTTAGAGAAAAAACATCGCGTTGTTCTATCAGCTACTTGTGTGGCGTTGATGGGACTAATGTTCTTTGCGATGGGTGGCTTAGTCACCGGACTAGGTATTGCCAAAATTCACGCACTCTAATCACCCCTCTTAAAGGTAATCAAATCATGACAAATACTCGTTCCAAAAAACTTCCCGCAAATACACCTATCTATGGAAAAGTATGGGAAACCCTCAAACAATTTCCCGCAGGTTTAGCTAAAGGTTCTGACAAACCACCCGCTACTTCTGGTCCAGCAGCAGCGGCTTTAATTAGTGCTGGAATTGGCTGTTTCACGATGATGGTGACGCACCATCTCGCTGATACATCAAAAGAACGCGAGAAATTTATTTGGGGACTAGGCAAATGGATTCCTGGTAGCGATACTGGCGACAAATTATGGGGAAATATTGGTAGCTATACAGGCAAAGAAACCATGCTACTCGTTGGTTGGTTAGTCAGTTGGATCATCCTGCACCAATTACTCAAAAATAAACAAGTCAAAACTAGCACGATCTTCTTATGGATATTCGGTCTATTTGTGGCCTCAACAGCAATGAGTTGGCACCCAATGTTCCCTTATTTGCCATTAGTCTAAATTTTAATAGTTTTAATGTTCGATCCTGATCGAGAAATTAATTATGAACAACCTATCTCAAGAATCTAGTGGCAATTTAGTGGACTCAGTTGAATCAGCCGCTAACGTGAGTAAGCCCGTCCGAATTTCTGCCCAAGAACTGCATAAATATGTAATCGGACTAATTGGCATATTCATCGCGATTGTGATTACTTATCCAATCTCCATGAGTCGAGTCGCCCAAAAGGAAAAATTCGCACCATACAAATCCCACGTCAAATCCTTGACACTAGAATACAAACCCGTCGAACCCGAAGCAAAACCATCTGCAACAGCCCCAGCGCAGACTCCAGCTCAGGTAGTGACTACGCCAGCATATACCCTAGAACGATTTATGAAGTCAGTATATACTGTTGCTTATAGTCCAGATGGTGAGATTGTGGCAGCTAGTACCGCAGCAGGCGGCATCAAATTCTGGGATCCGAAAGATCGCACAATTACCCGCCAGTTTACCGCTCATGACAGCCTGATTTACGGAATTGCCTTTAGTCCCAATGGTAAAACCCTTGCTACCGCCAGCGATGACGGCACGGTGAAGCTGTGGGATTCAAGATCGGGAGAGCGTCGAGTTACGCTCAAAGGACATGAAAAGACTCCGTAATGACGATTGCTATCTCACCCGATGGCAAAATCCTTGCTAGCGGCGGTGAAACGATTAAGCTCTGGGATTTAGCAACAGGTGAGTTAAAAAATACGCTCCAAGGTCATGCTGGTGCAGTATATTCAGTCAAGTTTAGTGCTGATGGTAAAACGATCGCAAGTAGTGGTGTAGATAAGAGTATTAAGCTCTGGGATCTGGATACAGGGAAATTGAGTCGATCGCTAGAAAGCCATACTACGCTGGTACCAAGTGTTGATTTCGATCGCAATTCTACCGGATTAGCGAGTGCTAGTCTCGACGGTACCGTTAAGTTGTGGAATATTCGTTGAATTCACCAAGTTTTCACTTATTACTTAACCTAAGTTGCTACCCATAGAACGCCTGCGATCTAGATTCCCGATTTCTTCAAGAAGTCGGGAATCTGTGCTTATAATGATCAAAATCTGGGTGAATTTTTTCATATATTAGATCTACACACTCAAATTTGTTAGACATTTCATCAACAATTCAGGTTGGAAAGTCGATGTTTACTACAGATGCAATTTATGAACGACTGAGCAAGTCAGAATTGCTCCCACAGTTACTGCGAGAGATGATTATTGATGAAATTTTGGCAGATGGGGCGATCGATCTCGATGGTAAAATCCCGTATGATCGGAATGAATTTGCGGAAAGTTGTGACAGGTTAGGTAAATTAGCTGGCTATCAAGGGCTAAACCAACTCCAACTTTATAAAATTGTTGATCGACATTTACGCTTAAAAAAAATCAAATATGCTCGTTGGAATAGTCGGGTATATAGCTATTATTTAAAACATAAAAGTAGATTTGATCGGGTAGAGTTTTCATTGATGGGAGTGACAGATTTGGGGCTAGCTGAAGAACTATTTTTCAGAGTCCAGCGGGGCGAACAATCTTTTGCAGAATTGGCATTTAAGTACTCCAAAGCTGAATCAGCCAAAGATGGCGGGAAAATTAGCTCAAATGATCTTGGGCAGACTCATCCCAGGATATTCCCGCATTTAGCTAGTCTCCGACCAAGTGAAATGTCAATTGTTTTCACTCTAGATAATTTATATGTATTTGTCAGACTAGAAGGTTATATTTCGGCTGAATTGAATGATGAGTTAAATCAACTATTGATCGATGAATTATTTGAGACATGGATGCAACAGCAGATTTCCACTCGCTTAGGCTTATTTGAAGTCGAAGCCGCTGCAAACATTCCCGAATTGAGTCATGACTACCAATCAAAAGAAACTGAGCGAGAATTATTAGAACAAATTGACAGAATGGATGAGCAGCAACAAGTAGCAGCAGTAATAGAACTAATTGAACCTAGTGCTTCATTCTTTTTCCCCAAGGAGCTACCCAATCCAAATTATGATTTTAAAGATTCTGCGGATCGAGGCGTATCATCTAGTTTCTTTTTCCCAAAAGAAACTCCTACCCAAATTATCAGGAAGACGCAGAAATTAAGAAATAGTCAAAAAATCATATCCTTCTTATTTTTCTTCTTGATGTTTTTAGGTTTAGAGATCGTGACCCTAAATATCTGGCAATGCTCAGTAACTCCGTCATTAGATGTCGGGAGTTCTCATACACCATAATCATTGAACGTAAGCTCACTCATGATTAAATCAGGGCCAAGTAACGCAATATGCAATGAAAGCTTCGTCTATGCTGTGACATCTATATTCGATAATTAGATTTGTTCTTGCAACCAAGCTTGAAATAATTCATCAATTAAACGTTGTCGCATCGGTTCATCTAATTGAGCGGGAATGATTTGTTCGGGACGAATAATCACATACCACTGTTCTAATTGTACCGGATGACAAACTTGACCGATCGGTTGAGTCATAATCAGTTGGGCAATAGCTGGATGTGGTGTACTTAGCTCAACAGGGCCGATTAGTCCCCCAGTTTTTGATTCAGCCCCTTGGGAATATTGGCGGGCAATTTCTTCAAATGTTTGCTCGCCTTCGATCGATCTAAAGTAGATTTCCTGAGCAATCCCAATATCACTAGTCCGAATTAGTGAATAGATCGCTCGATCCAATTGTGCTTTACGTTTGAAAAAATAAGAGCTAACTTTATTTCCCCAAGTTTGGTGTTTGAACTTGTCAATTTTGAAGTTGCGAATCGCAATCTCTGTCAGGTGTGGACGCTCTAGCCCATGTAGCTTCAACCACTGTTCGAGTCGAGCTTCATCGGTTAGTTGATAACGATCGTAAAACTGTTTGAGTGCAGACATTTGTTCGTCGGCACTGCATTCTACTTCAGTAATTGCCCGATCAATCGTCAGTTCTCGCAACATGTCTGGGAGCAGTTGGTATCTCTTCAATAGTGGGACTAATTCCGATTGCGGTACTTGAAAATTCCCAATTTGGACAAATTCATTCATGGAGTCGATCTCTGTCGGCAAATCACTTGTCACTACCATCTCTACTCTCAAGACTATCTCAATCTAGTATGCCCAGGAATTGGTTGTTAGTATCGATCT
>JAJAYU010000230.1 GCA_026786125.1 Chamaesiphon sp. | reverse complement strand
TCCTACGGGAATTAAAGTTACAGATGAGCAGTTCAATGGCCTTAACATTCAACGACGGCGGTTTCATGGTGAATGGAACTATCTAATTCATCCCCGAAAAACTCCATAGTTACGCAATTTATTTTTGTAAGCTTCCTAGTTGGTAAGGTTGTTGTCATATTGCTCGATTTTTTAATTGGTTGCAATAGCCGACTACATAATAACATAAATGTTTAAAAATCGACCCGATCGTGGCAACTGCCAAGTAACGATCGATTTAAAATTGGGACGTTCTAATTAATATTAGAATGATTATTGTCAGCATCGCTCATCATAATTATTAAATCTGTTTTTTAGATTATCAATAAAGTGCTGTTTCCTCGTCAGTGCAACACTCTCAAACATACCTTCTAAATCGTTGGCAATTGTAGTAGTAAAGTCGTTAAAATTAAGCCATTTTGCTGTTCCTATAATGATATTTACATGGTATCAATGGCTAGCAGAGCGATCGCTGCCTTCAGTGACGATCGCTCTAAAACAACGAATGGACTAGGACTCGATCGACTAATCCAGAGTAACTTTTTTGTCAGGATAAAATCCATAATATTTTATCATAAACTCCCAATCCTTGGCGGTGAGATTACCTACTCCGCTGAATAATACCGATCAGGCGATAAAGATTTGGTTGAGTATTTCTAACCAACCCTCAGCGAGATTACGAATTTTATCTTCCTGTTGCAATTCTGCTAGCGATCGTTGTTCGGCATTAGCCGATCTTTGAATACCAACGCCAGCAAAGTTCGAGCCAAATAACTCGCTAATTTCTAGTTTTTTGGAGAGTTTTCTAGCACTACTTTCGTAAATGGGGATCGAACGGGCTATCAAGGAGAGCATTCCCCGATCGCTAAGTTCTGCTAGAAATTCGCTCATGAGGGGATCGAACTGCTCCAAATCGAGATTTTCTAACCGATCGACACCATCCCGCAGTTTGCCTAGATAGTTAGTCAGATATTCGATCGGGCGGAGGCTAGCTAGGGCGATCGTGCCAGTAGTATTCGCTGGAGCGTAGCCGCAGAAGGTGACGGTATCGAGGTCGGCGGAGAGTTGGACGACGACATAGGCGATTTCGTCACCAGGGAAGGGTAAGACGACTTCGGTGGCTGCGGCTAGTACAGGACGACATTCGATCGCACCGAGATCGACGAGTTTCAATTCGGCGGAGTCTGGGGGGCTAGTGAGTCCAGGGTACCAACTATCGCTATCTTCTAAATTGGTGGCAATGCCCAGCGTATGGAGATAATCGTCAACGGCGAAGACGCTGAGGGTGTTGTAATAAACCTGTTTGCCTGTAGGGACATCTGACTGTTTGCTGGCAAATAGTTGTGCCCAACGGTGGGCTTCCGGCGGTAAGGTAATTTGGTGTAAACGATCGGTCAAATTGAGTTGTGTCATGGTGCTCCTTTAAACGGGTTTGTATTCTAGAATTTCTATCCGAGCGATCCTGCCCAAGGCGGGGCGGCAGTCTTCCTGCCAGAATTTTTCGACGTACTCTGATTTGATTTTTTTAACGTCTGTGGTGGAAATTAACTCAGCAAGTTCTACCCAATCTAGGGGTTTAGATGTAAAGCAAGGTAGACGATGTTGGGCGAGGAAGAAGATATTGCAGGCGGGGAAATCTTTGCGATATTTAGCGGTTAAATCTTCTACCGCGACATTTTCTAGGTAATCGCGGTAATTAGTCCACTCTTCTGCGGTGAGGATTTCTAGGTAGATGGAGTCAACCCAGGGGTCGAAAGTACGCTTGAGATGAGAACGTAGGCTATGTTCGCCGATGGCAGGAAACTCGCGGCAGATATCGGTGATAGTTTTGGGCGGGAGTCCTTGGAATTTGGGTAAAATCAGCGACTGGAGTAGATATTGATAGTTACAAGCTGCATCCACATGGTAGGTGCTTCGCAGTTTGAATTTAGAGTCTTGATTTACGTAGTTAGCCAATCGGACTTCCCAGCGATTTTGGTATGCTGCGGCAGGACTACTGACTAGTCCCTTGAGAAATTCCTGAAAGATGGGGAAATCGCGGCTGGCTTTTTCAACTTCCTGGAGATCTGCAACGTCTTGGTCTAGATCTGTGGGTTGCGAATCAATTGTGTCGAGGAGAGTGAAGTCACCATCGATCGAGCTAATCGGTTTATCTAAAGAAAGCTCGTTGCCACAACGTTTGGCGCGAATATCTGCCATTAAGTCGTGAGAAATCCGTTCGTGGAGGTTTTTGGCAATTAGAGCGATTAAAGCCTTCGTTGCACTGTCTTGTGTCGGATTTAACTTTTTAGCAAGATTTCTCCGCATCCAGCTTTCTAGCCGAGCTTCGACCCAAAGTTTGCCGACTTCGGCTGCTAGGATGTTTTCAATGTTTTTGTTACCTGTGGTTTTTCCCGTGAGAATGGACTCAACCCTATCCTGTCCCAGCATCCAAGTGCAAATAGCTTCAATATAGAGGAGAAATTTCTGGGTAGGTAAATAGTCTTGTTCGGCTTTGTCGATCAACTCAATTAGAATCTTGTCTCTTTTGTCGATGGCATTATTTTTATAAGGTTTCAAACGACTTTGGAGTTTTTGCCATTCTCCTAAAGCAGGAAAGAACAGCCAGTTTTTGAGACGTTCCTTCACGTTCACCCCTGCTTCTTTATACGTTACACTTCCATCCTCACGAATAACCTTGTTATTTTTTACCTGTTGGATTGAGAAGACTACGATGCGATCGGGTAGCCATTGCCAGAGTATTGCTCGTGCTTGCTGTGCTGGGGAAGATGTGCTGGAGGGATTGGGGGTGAGGGCGAGCGAAATCTTGTCGAGCAGATCGCTAACGTCTAACCATTCAATTAGACCATCGAAGGCTGTTTGTCTGGCGATCGAGTCGTCATAGCTGTACATAATCCGATCGATATAACCGATGATATGGACTTGGTTGCGGCTTTGGTATGGCTCTAATTCGGCGCGGAGCTTTTGCCAAGCGGGTAAGTCGGGAAAGTTAGGTCGATCGCACATTTCGGTGATTCTCCATGATGTGTTTCGGTTTAGATATATCTCTCTATCTACTTATCGCTAGGGAAAATCGGGTTGGGGCAAAATTCGATCGTCTGTATAAAAAAATATTATAACTTTATGCCATCCCATGACAGATGAAGCCAGCCCAATAATAAGGAGCAGCGAAGGGGTAAGCCTGAGTGCAATAGACCTGTCTTTAATATAAATTTCAGGTAAAATAGTATTACAAATACACTTTTCTTAGAGCGATCGATGTCAACACCCTTTAAAT